>CAZYFW010000167.1:0-1583 GCA_964646685.1 uncultured Thermoplasmatales archaeon | reverse complement strand
TTAATTTATTCATAGATTACGAAACATTTGGAGAACATCAATGGATAGAGACAGGAATATTTGAATTCCTTAAACACCTACCTGGAGAAGTATTGAAACATAATCATTTAGACTTTGTAACAGTTGGCGAAGCAGTTGAACGATATACGCCTGTTGGAGAAATAGATGTTCCTTGGGCTATTTCATGGGCTGATGAAGATCGTAATGTATCTACATGGCTTGGAAATGATATGCAAAAAGCTTGTTTTAACGAATTAAAAAATATCGGTAGAAAACTTAAAGAAAAGAGTAATGTGAGCTTACTCAAAACTTGGCGTCGTCTTCAAACATCAGATCATTTGTATTACTGTGGAACAAAAGGTCTTGCTGATGGAGCTGTTCATGCTTATTTTAGCCCATATGATAGTCCTTATGAAGGTTTTATGAACTACATGAATATATTACAAGATTTAAAACAAAGGAGTAGTGTTGTAACGGTTTTGGGTTAAAGGAGATATTGGATATGCCTAAATGTGATATTTGTCGTAAATATTTTACAACAAAAGCACAGATGAAACAACATATAACAAAAGAACACACTAAAAAAATTCCTGGGACTAAATTTAGAATCCCCAAATAGAATTTTGATTTATGTACTGTCAGTCATTAGCACAAATAGGGAGGTTCTAAGAAGGGTATGTTTTTAAAGAAAAAGATGTTATGAGGTGAGTATATGACAAAATCTGGACATATAAATCAGAGAATCGGTGTGTTTGTAGATGTGCAAAACATGTACTATTCTGCAAAGCATTTATATAGGAGTAAATCAAATTTCAAGACAATCTTAAAAGAGGCTATAGCCGATAGACAACTTATTAGAGCCATAGCATATGTTATAAAAGCAGATGTGAAGGATGAGGGCACGTTTTATGATGCTTTATCCGAGATGGGTTTTGAAGTAAAATCAAAGGAGCTTCAGGTTTTCTATGGCGGAGCTAAGAAAGGAGATTGGGACGTCGGAATAGCTATGGATGTGATGAGACTAGCGCCAAAACTAGATACAATTGTATTGATAAGTGGGGATGGAGATTTCTCTGATTTGTTAGAACATGCAAAAAGCCTGGGTTGCAGGGTAGAGGTTGTGGCCTTTGGTAAAACTACATCTCATAAACTCAGAGAGGTTGCAGATTTTTTCACAGATCTTGATAAAGATACAAAGTATTTATTGAAAAAAAGAAAATAGTGCTTGGAAATCGTTGTTTAATGGAGAAAAAAAGTATGACAGAAGGAACAGCTAAAGAAAGAAGAACTGATGAAAACGTAATATATGTTGGAAATAAGCCACCGATGAGCTACGTGCTTGCAATAGTAACACAGTTTAACACTACTGGTTCGGATGAGGTTGTAATAAAAGCTAGAGGCAGAGCCATTAGTAGAGCAGTAGATGCAGCAGAAATAACAAGAAATCGGTTTGTTACAGATGCGGAAATCAAGAACATAAAAATTGGTACTGAGAGCATCACCAATGAGGAGGAAGGTAGAACTTCTAATGTATCTTCAATTGAAATAACCTTAACCACTAAAAAGAAGAGTAAATAGATGCT
>CAZYFW010000166.1:0-1669 GCA_964646685.1 uncultured Thermoplasmatales archaeon | reverse complement strand
ATACAAGGCTTATAAATAACATAGAAGAACAAAAAATACTAACTAAGATGAAAGGTTTAAGAGAGAATGGTAAAAGTTATAGTGAAATCGCCACAGCTCTAAACAAGGAGGGCATTCCTACAAGATACACAAAAGAAAATAAAAAAAGTAGTTGGTACTCTACTACTGTTAGAAATATACTAAATAGAAAAGATGTTGTTTTAGATGATGAAAAAGAAGAGTTGTACAAAGACATATAGAGAATGCTAGATTTTATCTATCAATATACTAACATACATGCATGTTAATTTATACCATGCCATATTGTCAAAATTTGACACGATTCGATAAATTAACTCACAAGGCTAATAATTTAAGTCTATATGTTAACTAAATTTACAATATATTGGCATTAGCTAAAATAATTGATTTTGATAATATTTTGAATCCTAAATATTTATTGTTTTACAATTTTCGACATTTGTCTATATTCCAATCGCAATTATTATTAAAGAATAGATTATGTATTATATTCTAAATTGGAGGGAGGCGAAAAATGAAGAAACTAATACCAATATTAGTAATAGGAATATTAATCCTAGGTGGTTTTGGAGCTAGTGCATTAAACATCAGCAAGATCAAAGAAGAATCTACAGTATTACTTGATGATGTTTTAGATCAATATCAAACTGAAATGACAGAAAATGCTGTTCTGCCTGTTGGTCAAATTCCAATACCAGACAACCCAACAAATTTTCAGGTGGCTCAGTCTTTTATATCAACCAAAGAAGTTCTAACACGGGTTGAACTATACATAGGTAAGAACTCAACGGCGACGTATCCATATATCCTGGCCATCAGAGTAGATTTAACTGGAGATGACTTAGTGCTGACGAGTGTTGATCCAGAAGATGTCGTTACTGAGGACTTTGGCTGGGTTGAATTTAATTTTGACGATGTAGCAACGACAATCGGTCAAACATATTACATAGTTTCTTATACAGAAAATGCGACCGACAACTTTTATGCATGGGGTGCAAACAATGAATCCGATTCATACCCCTTTGGATGTGCATGGATATCAATCGATGATGGCGACACCTGGGGCAATAACTCTGCTTCGTCACAACAAGGTAGTGTACAAACATGGTTCAATCCAACCGGTCATGGATCATCTACTAAGGATAATGTTACATGGGACATGTGCTTCAAAACGTATGGAAGGGGCAATCAAGCACCCAACACACCGGACATAACTGGCCAGACAAATGGAAAAGCAGGCGTTGCATACGATTACACCTTTACCGCAACAGATCCAGATAGTGACGATGTCCAATACTATATTGACTGGGGCAATGGTGACACAGAATGGACCAGTTTTGCTGCGTCTGGTACACCCTTAACAGTAAGTCATACCTGGGAAGAGCAAGGAGACTATACCATTACGGCAAAAGCCAAAGACATTTATGGTGCTGAAAGTGATTGGGGAACACTAACAGTTACCATGCCAGTAAATCAACAGGTACCGCAGAGTCAAACTGTCAGAATGAAAATCCTACAACGAATTTTTCAGCAATTTCCAATGCTACAAAACCTTCTAGGAATTTAGAGAGTTAAACTCTCTATTTTTTCTTTTTTATGAATAGGCTGGGAATACTGCGCGGACTGAAACGATAGTGTAAGGCCCGCA
>CAZYFW010000165.1:0-1686 GCA_964646685.1 uncultured Thermoplasmatales archaeon | reverse complement strand
CTATTGATTAGTTATCAGTTGTAAAAAGATCTAGTTCTTTAAACCTGTTTTCTACGTTTTCAACAGGATGAATTGGTAATGTGAATATAAACTTGCTACCTTTTCCAGGTTCTCCCTTGCTTTCAACCCAGATTTTTCCACCATGTGCAATAAGTATTCCCTGTGAAATGGCAAGGCCCAATCCCACGCCACCTAGTTTTTTATCCTCAGGATCAACTTGATAAAAAGGATCAAAAATATTATCGATATGTTCTTTTGATATTCCTCGTCCATAGTCTTTAATTTCAAAAAGGATATCCTCATTATTTTTTCTAATTGTTAAATCAATTTTTGAGTTGTATTCAGAGAATTTAATTGCATTTGTCAGTAAATTTACAAGGACTTGTTTTATCCGTTCTTTATCAACAATTAGATGCGGTAGGCTGTCTTCCATAGAGGTGTTGATTTGTATTTGTTTTTCTAATGTTATCGCATGTATGGTTTCAGCTGTTTCTTTTACTATTGTTGTTATATCAGTTTGCTCAGGAATAAATTTCATTCGTCCTGAGTCTAACCTTGAGATATCGAGAAGGTCTTGGACAAGGGCATCTAATCGGTTTGCATTTCTCAATACAACTTCAAGACTTTTTTTCTGCTCATCATTAATTTCACCAAGTTTTTGTTTTAAAATAATTTGAATATATCCCTTAATAGCTGCAATTGGTGTGCGTAGCTCATGAGATGTGACATTTAAAATGTTTGATTTTTCTTTGTTTAATTTTTTAAGATGCTTATTTTGCTCATCTATTTTTTGGTTGCATTCATCTAAAAAAATGTTTTTTTTATTGCAAGGATTTGAATCTTTGTAAAGTTTCCCTCTTTTTTCTTCCTCTCGTAAGATTTTTACTATTTCTAGCGCATCCTCATCCAATTATGTTACCTCTGCATCCTATCCACTGTTATTATGAATAAGTATTGTTTTATTTATTTGTTTCTAATTTAGAAATATCATTTTCTTTGATACGTTTTTTAAAATAGTCTTCTGAATTTACCGGGAGCAAGAATTTAAAAATGCTACCTTTTCCAGGTTCTCCCGTGCTTTCGACCCAGAATTTTCCCCCATGAGTATCTATTATACTTTTGGAGAGTGCTAGGCCCAAGCCTGCTCCGCCATATTTTCTGTCTTCTCCGCTATCAACTTGATAGAATGAATTAAAGATTTTTTCTTGATGAGTTTTTGGTATACCTCGTCCTTGGTCTTGTATCTCAAAGAGGAGTTCTTTTTGTTGTTTTTTACCTCGGATATTTATTATAGTTCCATCAGGTGAGAATTTAATGCCATTGTCGATTATGTTGACAATTACTTGTCTTATGCGCTCTTTATCAAGAACAATATCTGGAAGATTTTTGTCAATTTCTGTAATAATTTTAATATTTTTTTCTAACGCCTTGCCATTCATTGATTCAACAATTTCACTTATAACATCTTTAATATTTGTTTTTTCAGGGATAAACTGCATAGACTTTGATTCTAATGTGGATATGTCAAGAATATCTTGGACAAGATGATCTAGCCGGTTTACGTTTCTTAGTACAACTTCTAATGCATTTCTTTCTTCCTCTGTTACATCTCCTAATTTTCCCTTTAAAATCATCTGGACATATCCTTTTATAGATGCCATTGGTGTTCGTAGTTCATGCGAGGTG
>CAZYFW010000164.1:0-1747 GCA_964646685.1 uncultured Thermoplasmatales archaeon | reverse complement strand
TTAGAAAACTACATAAGAAAGTTCACTATATTTTTTCACTCTTTGAAATTAGGCGAATATCATGAATGGCAAAAACCGTAAAAAGAAAAATATAATTTTAGTTTTTTTAACAGAATTTATTAGAATTCGCGGCGTAGTTAATTGGTCTTTAATCTCGTTTGTAGGTTTTATTTTAGGAATGTCCTCTTTGGAGCTATCCAGCTACTTAGTGCCTATATTCGTATTTGTAGTATCTGCCTTTTGCATCCTATCATTTACATTTGCCATAAACAACTATTATGATGCCGACTCTGATAGAGAAAATCCTAGGAGAATGCATATTAATGCAATTGCCTCTGGAAGAATCTCAAAACAAACCGGAATTTTTCTAAATATAACCTTTGTCGCCATTCCATTGGTTGTTTCAATTTTATTTAAATTAGAAGTTTTCTTACTCTGTGTTTTGCTCCTATTCTGGATGTGGGCTTATTCATCTCCTCCTTTGAGATTGAAAGGTAGATATGGATTGGATGTTATATGGCATTTCTTTGCATTTTTTCTTCTAATTATGTGGGGTTCTCTCATTACAGGTTCCATAGATATTATTAATTGGTTAGTTGCAATCTCTTTTGGAATATGGAGTTGCATTGCTCAAGTTTGGAACCATATAGATGATTACTCTTTTGATAAAGAAAGTGGAACAGTGACATTTGCAGTCTGGACAGGGCTCGATACTGCAAAAACAACACTAAAGATGATTGTAATAATTAATACGATTTTTCTCATTCCACTTATTTTGCTTTACTCGCTAAGCTATTTTTATACTATTGTTATTTTAATTGGAGGCGCGGCGTTTGTGTTATTTGGAATAAAACCGAAAAAGGTTTTTCCAGTTTCTCCTTTTTATTACACCCTCTTTGTATTCTCTGGAATTGTCTATGTTAATTGTATAATTTATTATCTTTTAGTTTTAATTGGAGAACCAACTATTTTTTTATTGCCTTTTATTGTTTTTTTCCAATAGACGAAAAATAAAGAAAAAAAGAGAGAGTTGTGTTTTATCGTTGCATGTTGACGCTTTTAGCTATTTTGTTGGACATTAGAAGCGAGCTCAAGAACGGTATCTGACTTGATGTTACAATCTGAAACTGATTTTTCGGCATTGTAACTGATAGCGTTCCCCAATCGCTTTCTGCATCGTAAATATCTCTCGCCTTTGCTTTAATGGTATATGTTCCTTCTTCAGACCAAGTGTGTTTTGCTGTTGCACAGGTAGCAGATGGATATGGTCCGATGCATATTTCTCCAGAATCATCGCCCCAGTCTATACAATAGTAGATATCGTCTCCATCTGGATCTGTTGAGCAGAAATCATATGTGTATTCAACTCCAGCTTTTCCATTTGTTTCCCCGGCGATGTCTGGCGTAAATGGTGGATTGTTTTCCCTTCCGATTGGAGATTCTACTGCTGTAGGTATAGTCCAATCTGGGCTGTAGATGATGAGGTTCGGGTCTCCATAGATACAAGGAATGGTTGTGATACCTTCACCTCCATACAACGACGAAGGACCATACATTGCTGTTGGATCGCTTGTAGTGAAATCTCTGTGGTGGAGCCAGATATACTTTGAATATGATTCTCCTACTGGTAAACCATTGATCATAATATCCTCAAACATCCAGTCGTCTAAAAGATCAGCTTGCGGGCATAAACCAGATCCTGCGTTTCCATACCACATTAATGCACCGTGATCTAGATACACCATCG
>CAZYFW010000163.1:0-1822 GCA_964646685.1 uncultured Thermoplasmatales archaeon | reverse complement strand
ACTATGCCGGCAAAACACTCTATTTCGATGTAGAAATCGTTAAAATCTACAAAACATCTCAGCAAGAAAGCTGAGATTTTATTTCTTTTTCTAATAATTCCAAGAACTCTTCTTCCTTTCCCTTTGGAATAGTTGCACCAGCAGCAATATTGTGACCCCCACCAACACCATTTAATGCGCTAGCTGCTCGTTTCATTGCAATAGAAAGATCCAATCCTTTGTCTATGAGTTCTTGAGTTCCACGAGCGGAGGCTTTTACATCTCCATTTTCAGTTTCAGCAAATCCAATTAATGGAAGATTATTGCTCGTTTCTTCTGCATTTAAAAGCATGTTTGCTACGATGCCAACAATGGTATCACGGATACCAGTACCTGCATGGAAAAATTGCAAATATTCCCGTTTTTCAATGCCTTCTTCTTTAGCAAACTGCAACCCTTCAACAAGATTGTGACGATGCCCTCTTAAAAGATTACGTGCTTTTTTGAGCCATTCATCTCGATCGCCAAGACAGACATTTAGTCCAACATCATGTTGTCCATATCTTGCAGTTGCGTTAAGCAAGGTGGAAAACTCTTTGGCATCATGAAGCTCTGTCCCTTCTTGTTCTTTTTTTAACACATATACTTCACCAACAATTCTCTCGGTTATTCTGTGACCGAACCCTTTTGTAAGTAGTAACTGTACAATATCTGATATTATGAGTCGCTTCTCACTTTTACTCAAGTCAATCCATCGTCTCCACGAGTCCCCATCTTTCATTGTTATGCCTAATTCTTGAAGGAATGAAATACAAGCTGCTTCTCGCCCGCTCAAACCAGGAATTATAGGGTCATTTGCGTATTGCAACAATTTGTAAACTGGGCGTGTTTCCCGCCCAAAATACCGAATATCCATTTGAGCTTGTATTACGCCAGTCTTTTCCCCATCTTTCAAAATCTCCCGATTCATGCCAATAAGTTTACAGTATTTCCGATCTTGAATATCTCCACACGCACCTACAATGGCTAAAGCAGAAAAGTCCATATTTTTATGGTCAATTGACTTGGAAACAAGATAGGTTGCACCTGCACCGCTTATTTGATCTGCTCCTTCTAAATTAAAAAGATGTGGATTCAAGTGAAATGAAACATCTGAATCTTTTGGGCAGACATGATGATCAGTAATAATTTTGTTGATATCTGGAGAATTGCTACTGATGCTGCTGCCGAGATCTGTAAACCAAATGAGTTCATGATTTTCATTGGCCAATCGTTTTAAAACTTGATTATCAAGTTGTTTCACAAACTCGATAGAATACTCTTTACCTAATCGTTTTAATGTTTGAGAGGCAATGGCACCAGCAGTTATCCCATCTGCATCGATATGGCTTACAATATGAATTTCTTTTGAATCGGTAATAATACGTCCTATCTCGTTTGCTCGCTTTAACAAATAAGTGCACCAACGTACCCGTAATGCAAGTGGGTAAAATTAGTCTTTCGAATTTACTTTATAAATGATGAGGCTGAGAAGTTATTACTTCTCTGACATGGCTTTGTATTTTTTATATCGTGCGTTAACATTTTCCTCTAGTTTTTTATGTAATTTCTTTGCTTCATCTGGGAATGTTCTAGTAAGCACATTGTATCTTACTTCCCCCATAATGAAATCTCGAAGTGTACCATTGGGTTCTTTGTAGTCGAGCTGGAATGGATTCTTTCCTTCATCAGCAAGACGTGGATCGTATCTATATAATGGCCAGTAACCAGATTCGACTGCTAATTTTTCTTCATTCTGTGATTTGCCCATGCCTGCTCTTATTCCATGATTAATACATGGTGC
>CAZYFW010000162.1:0-1830 GCA_964646685.1 uncultured Thermoplasmatales archaeon | reverse complement strand
TTAAAAAAGGCTGGGTTCAATGATATTGTAATAAACTATTATAAAGCATTTTGGATTCCAATAAAAGGATATGTTGTGCCAAGAGGGATGGTTGTAAAAGGAATAAAAAAATAAAATTTTTAACTTATGGAATATAAGTCATTCTGGAGTAAGATTTGAGCTCGCTTTTACCTTTAATTATCGTATTAATTATTAATACGGGCTTGTTGGTTTAGAAGTATTTTACAGGAAAAAGACTTCATTTAGAACATCTATTTCTTGTTTGCCTGCAGCTATCTGTGATAATTATTTATTAACAGTTTAACTATTGACTTTGTTGAGAAAAGATGAAAAAAACAATTACAATCACTCTGATTTCAATGTTATTTATCACTTGCCATCTGTTTGGATGCATTGAAAACAATGGATCACAAGACGATACTTCTCGGCAAGATACAAAAATGGATTGTATAATTCAGAAACCTGGTTTTGATGAATATAATCTAACTTTTACTTTTAATGATCCTCTTAATCTTTCAGATGATAACCCTGGACCTGGTGGCAAAACTACTCTTGAATCTTGCATTAATCATTGCTCACAAAATCTCTCTTGTGAATGTAGGGATTGGATTCAATCGATATACACATCCTTTGATACTACTAATCAGATTGAAATCGAAAAAATCAATGGTATTTGGCTACCGACGATTTGTACAATCAGAGATGCTATTAAAAAAATCCCAATATTAAAAGAAATAGGAATTAACACTGTGTCATTTGGCCCTGATATTGATACTAGACATCTTGGTGAACCAACGGTAATTGGTGCAAATCTTTTCAGGTTTTATATTAAGCTTTTTGAAGATGCAGGATTCAATGTCCATCTTGTTCCAAATCCAATGCACTGGGGTAATAACGATGTATCACTATATGATCTCAACGACATTCTCTATTGGTGGGCTGAAGAGGCTGAATCATTAAATACAAAGTTTTATACGACATTTAATGAAGTTGATGGAACACAACAAAGTATTTCTGAAACATCAATTTGGCTACAAGAAATACTCCCAGGTGTCAGGGAAAGATACAATGGAATCATATGCGTTCAACCTACACAAAATGGTTTTGAGTCAGAAATTATAAATTATTCAGGTTTTGACTGTGTATCGTCTTTCTTCCCTTTAATGATTCCAGATGATGATAGAAACACAAGAAATATAGAAGTATTTACAACAGTAGCAAATAATGTTAGAGAAAATTATCCATCGATTAAATATGTCATGTTCAACGATGTTCATGCTTTTTCTGGAGGGAATTGGGCGGAGACAGGTTTGATGGAGGAACAAAATAGCGGGGGAAATATATATTCTACAGAGCAACAACAAAGAGATTTTTTAGAAAGATATCTTAACGAGGTCCACCAATATGTAAATGGAAGTTTTTTTAATAATTGCAGAGGTTTTACATTTACTGGGGGGCTTGCTGAACAGTTCATTAAACAAAATTATATTCAAAATGGAATGATTGAGATTTCTGAAAAAGACAATATTTGGAATACAACAGGTTTTTTAGAATTGATAGAAAAAGCAACTCTTGATGAAAATGAATCTAGGCTAATTTTTGATCTCGATGCATATTCTGGTGAAGCAACTGGTTGGGCAGGATTGTGCTTCGAACCTACAGATGAAAATCCTGGGCCATTCGACTGTACATCAGTGGAAGGATGTATGCAACTTTTTAAGGAGAATCCTGAAGAATATTGGGCTTGGAGAGAAGATAATTGTTAGGTATAATAATTATGCCAAGCAGGTTTCACGGACCTGGCGACTTGGAAGGATGTTACCGGAGAAA
>CAZYFW010000161.1:0-1986 GCA_964646685.1 uncultured Thermoplasmatales archaeon | reverse complement strand
GAGTCTAAGCCTCGAGAGGGCTTGATGATTGGCCACTACACTACGGGAGCAAAAAGCACTAACCACCAGAGGATACCTGTATTATTGCGACTTCCTGACCATCTTTTAATGTATTGTCAATTGGAATCGGTACGTTATCACTCATTACGATAAAGGTATCTGGTTTGAGATTCATCTTTCTTAGGAGATCCGTAACTGTTGATCCTGTTTCTAAATGTATCTCTTTTGTTTCTCTTGTCCTCGATAATTTAACTGTTATTTTCACCTGAATCGATAGGAATATAAAAAAGCCTTTCATTAAGCTTTTGACAGTAACTATCTGTTGCTGGGGTAGCCAAGCCCGGCCCACGGCGGTGGTCTCGAAAACCACTGGTGCTCGCACCTCAGGAGTTCAAATCTCCTCCCCAGCGTATATTTCCTAATTACTAAAAACGAGATTATTTTGATAATAAATTTTTTTATTATTGTTTAATCTTGCCATAGCGTTCTCTCTTTTATTACTTCTAATTTAAGAACTAGATCTGTGAATAGTATAGGGAGTTTCTTCATTGAACCCATCTTATCATCATATAGAAGTATAATTGCATAACAAGTAATTCCCAAGGTATCTTCTCTTATTGATTGTAAAAATTTATAAAGTTCACTTAGTTCATTATCTTTAGGATTCGTAAAATTTATAAATTGCGATAACGAATCTATAACAATTATGTTTGGGTTTGTGTAAGTAAGATTTTCTTTGATTAGATTTTTCATTTCTTCTAGATTAGATGGAGTATTTCGATAAAAACAGTTGGGAGTATCTTTATAATCCTGTACGAAACCCGAGACGCAATCTACAACAAATAATTTCTTATTATCAAGTGGTTTTTTTTCTAATTCATCTATGATGTAGTTATAACTGTTGATAAGTGAGATGTATAAAACAGTTAGATGTTCTTCTTTTTTAACTTGGTTTAAGAAATTTATGACATCGGAAAAGCCCATGGAGTTATGGGTAAGTAATACGCGTCCGTGTAGTTCATTAATTGTATCATATAATTCTTTTCGAATTTCTTTCCAATAATTTATTTGGACGATAGCTTCTTCGCTCATGTTTTTTCCTATATTTTATTTGTTTTTACAGTTTCTATGACTTTTTCTAACTCAACTGGTCTAGTGGCATAATCGACGATGTTTCCCTGATCAAATCTTCTTTTGAAATTTCCACATTTAAAATTAAATCTGTGTCTATTTTTGGGAGATTATGCATTATTCCCATCTTATTGTCGTATAGTAAAATAAAGGTAGTTTGGACGATATTTAGTGCACTTTCCCGCAATAATTTTAAAAACTTATAGAGTTCTGTTAATTCGTATTCTGTTGGTTTTGAAAAATTAATGAATTGAGATAATGAGTCTAATACTATTATGTCCGGGTTGCATTTTTCGATGCCGTATTTAATGATATCTTTCAGTTCTTCTAGACTGTATGGCGGTTTATGATATATGCAGTCATCTATATTATCCTCTGATGGAAATGCAAAGCCTGATACGCAATCAACGAAAAACATTCTTTTTAGTTCTAATGGTTTTTTGTCTATTGCGAGTCTCATATAATTGTAACTTCGTATGAGTGAGATATAGAGGACATTTGAAAGATGTTCGGGTTTAATCTTGTTTAAAAAATCTATAATGTCCATGAATTCTATGGAGTTGTGAGTTACTAGTATTATGCCGTTGAGATTTTTTAATAAATGTGGTATTTCATTTTGTATTTCTTTCCAATAATTTCCTTGCATCTCTGTCTGAGTCATGAATGTACTCCAGGTTGTATCTCGTGATTTTAACAACTGACGTTGATTTTCATGACATGTTTGTGTATAGTATCTATTAGATTATCTATTTCGAAAGGTTTGGCTATGTAGTCTACTACGTTTCCCATTTTGTATATTTTTTGTTTTTCTTCTTCTGAAAATCTTACAACGGTTAAAAGAATAATTTTTGATTT
>CAZYFW010000160.1:0-2018 GCA_964646685.1 uncultured Thermoplasmatales archaeon | reverse complement strand
ACGCCATCTCGGTTAAGTGCAACATATCCACCATTGATCGTTGGTAGTTTTTGTTTAACAATATCTGCTTCAATAGTCACTCCAAGATGATTCGCCTGACCTGTAAGATCTGCAGAGCTGTGATAATCATTTTCATCAACCTTAAATGCTGGGTTTCTCAAATAACACCATAGAATTGTCCCCAAACCAAGTTCATGAGCATACTTGAATGCTTTACTTACCTCTTGAATTTGTCGTGGAGATTCAGGAGAACCAAAGTAAATAGTGCACCCAATAGCTGCAGCACCCATTTCCCATGCTTGATCAACACCGGCAAACATGATTTGATCGAACTTATTTGGATAAGTAAGTAGTTCATTATGATTAATCTTGACAATGAACGGAATCTTATGGGCATATTTTCTTGAAACAGCACCAAGAACACCAAGCGTAGATGCTACTGCATTACAACTGCCCTTAATTGCTAGTTCAACGATGCTCTTTGGATCGAAGTAGATGGGATTTGGGGTAAAAGATGCAGCGGCTGAGTGCTCGATACCCTGGTCTACAGGTAAAATTGATACATATCCAGTACCTGCAAGTCTTCCATGATTAAAGATGGATTTCAAATTTCGTAGTACTTGTGTCGATCGATCAGAATCTACAAAAACCCGCTCGACAAAATCAGGACCGGGAACGTGCAGCATTTCTCTACTAATTTTAGGGGCATTAAAATCAAGAAGGTGACTTGCTTCTTCACCTAGGTACTCTCTAATTTCTTCAATATCTCCATTCATATGTTTTTCAATCTCCTCTAATTCTGACACGAGATCTGCTCCTCAAATAAGAGAGAATATGTTTAAGCACAAAAAACTTTCTAACAGCAGGTTATAGATTTCCTTCTTCGTATCGTTTTCCAAGTTTATCTAACATGTCTTTCGTCATCGTTTGTAAGTCATATTTTGGTTTCCAACCCCATTCCTTTCGAGCTGCACTATCATCTATAGATTTGGGCCACGTATCGGCGATAGCCTGTCTAAAATCGGGCTCAAACTTACAGATAAACCCAGGAATATGTTTTTTAATCTCCTTTGCAAGTTCCCCAGCTGAAAAACTCATTCCTGCAAAATTGAAGTCGCAGTGGTGTTTCAACTTCGAGATATCTGCTTCCATAAGATCGATGGTTCCTTTGATGCAATCAGGCATGTACATCATAGGAAGCGCAGTAGCTTCTTTTACAAAACAAGTATATTTCTTCTTCCTAATCGCCTCGTAAAAGATTTCTACTGCATAATCGGTTGTGCCGCCACCAGGAAGCGTTTCACTACTTATGATGCCAGGATATCTTATCCCTCTTATATCAAGGCCAAAGCGTTTGAAATAATAGTCGCCAAGTAGTTCACCAGCGACTTTTGTGACGCCGTACATGGTTTTTGGTTTTAACACTGTTTCTTGAGGGGTATTATCTCTTGGTGTTTCGGGACCAAAAGCAGCAATGGAGCTTGGAACAAAAACACGAGCCATCTCACGTTCGTGTGCAATTTCAAGGATATTATACATGCCATTGATGTTGACATTCCAGCATACTTTTGGGCTTTTTTCTCCAACTGCAGAGAGAATGGCTGCCATATTGTAGATGGTATCGATATCGTATTCATCAACGACCTTTTCAACAGTCTCTCTTTTTGTGATGTCGATAAATTCAAATGGCCCTGAATCCAGTAATTTTTTACTTGGTTTGGTTTTTCGACCGGTTGCTATTATGTTATCGTTTCCATACTGTTCACGAAGAGCTATTGTAAGTTCAGAGCCAATTTGGCCGACTGCACCAGTTACCATTATTTTTCTCATATCACGTTTTGACATTTTTTAAACCCCCAAAAGGTCAAAATCGCTATAGGTAAGAGATATACATAGTTTGCTGTTTTATAAAAAACCAGAGAATAGATTTAACAAAAAAGAAAATGAAAAGAAGAAATGTTGAGGCGTGCTAAAACGCCTAAGAATTCGTATCCGCTACGAAGTGGATATACACAGTT
>CAZYFW010000159.1:0-2059 GCA_964646685.1 uncultured Thermoplasmatales archaeon | reverse complement strand
TATTGTAAGGAATGTTTTCAAAAACGTAAACCAAGAAGATTTTAGATAAGATTTTCGAAATTACCTAGATTTTAACAATCTTTATTTAAATATCTTTCTTTTTTTAATTCCTTAAAAGATTATTGCGCTTCGTGGGTTATAGATTTTTATAGAATTAACTGTTATGAAATGGTGGTTAGGTGCGGAAGAGAAATGAGCAGGGTTGGAACGAGATATAAAGAAGCAATCGAGTTATTTGATGAAAAAACAGGGGATGTTGTAAGAGTAATCCGTTTCCGTAATTCAATAGCGTTTAACGAATTTGTAAAAGATTTCAAAGCCATGAGATATCCAGGTTATGGTTGGAGATATATAGATAAAGGAAAAAGAAAATAGCTAAGGTAAATGGATTATTCTTATAGAATATTACCTTATTTGTAAATGAAATCCATGAAAAACTATCTATCTGTTTTTTTCCTGGCAGAAACTATTTAATTTTACAAAAGGCCATATTTTTACTGCTAAAAACGTGTTCAAGTCTCGTTTGTCTGATGGATGTGAGGATTAAAAAATATCATAATTAAAAGGTATTCCTATTGATCGCCATCTGTAACGACAATAGCATCAACTATATTGTTCTCTGCTGAACCGCCTGACCCTGATGAAGAAATACCATTTTCATCGGTAGCAACAGTACGTTCTATGACTCTTTCCAACATTGCCCCAAGTTTTCCATTAATCTCCGTAACAATTTTGACAAACCTTTCAAGTTTCACCGTCGTGGTGGTCCCCTCATCAACTGTCCACTCACCTTCATCTATCGTTATCTCATTGCTTGCTGCTCCGTCATCTCCGTCTGAGTCAACTGTCGTCCCATTACCCCATACCACTCCATCGTCATTGCCGTCCGGATGATCTATTGTATTTAGAATCTCTTCGGAGTCATCTACCGATTCATTTCCATCATCTGGTGTTTTCTCTCCAACTAGGTCCCATATTTTTGGCAGAAGCACATCTTCTTCTAAAGGATCATCTGTATCCACCATGTCATCATCCTCACCATCATCTTCATCTGTATCTATTGACATACTATCTTTTCTATCAGATGCAATCTGAGAGAATCTATCCAATATATTCCTTAACGGTGAGTTTTCTGGGAGCCGCTCATATAGTTTCCCCTTGGAGAACAAAAACGAAGCACTACTTGTTGATGTAAACATAAGTATTACCATCAGTACAGCTATTATCATTACATATTTTTTAATCATTATCTCTACCTAACCACGTCACTTTCTATCGTTAGTTGTATAAGAATCTATCGTGTCAAAACGTCAAAATGTAAAAACATGCATATTACTAACCCCCCATTTTGGAAAAGCAGTATTTGTTCGATGCTGGAATTATAAATAGAATTTTATAGTTTTTTTGCGAACTCGTCCAATTTCACTTCCCAGTCTTCCATGAGAGCGTTTCCAGTTTGAGCATTTTTTCCAACTTGAAAGTCCACGCCAGCAACCTTAACCATATTCTTCTTAGAAAGAATCTTCTCCATTTTAGGAAGGCAACTCTTCTTCATTCCGTGGGTGTTGATTACACAATATTTCTTTTCTTCCATTCCCTCGAGCCGCTTCATGAATTTTCTCATATTCGTCTGGATGTTGAAAGCCTCAGTTGGAGCAGAGAACACATATAAGTCCGCTTCAGGCATGGCAGTAGGATCTGCTTCATCAGTCTTAAAAATCTGAGTTTTTACTGCTTTCTCATTAAGCTTTACTGCTAGGTAGTCAACAATCTTCTTGCCATTCCCATATCTCGACCAATAAATAATGACGTAATTCATAAGCTCACCAAAAGGAAATTTAGGTTCAAGTATAAAAATGTAATAGAAATATTCTACGCGCGTTTTAGAAAAATAAAAAGGGAGATTAAACCATTTCCCCAATTTCTATTTCATCATCATCTTCTAAAAGATCCCCATCTATTTCATCCATGATCTCATCGGTCGTACCATCTTGATCTCCTTCATCAATTGTTTCTTCTGAATCATCTAATGAAATGCTTATTATCAGAATGGAAGAAA
>CAZYFW010000158.1:0-2313 GCA_964646685.1 uncultured Thermoplasmatales archaeon | reverse complement strand
TTGACCAGCCGCTTTTTTGGGTGTCCATTCAAATAGCTTTCCTCAATTTTTAGTGTTTCTTTAATCAGTTTATCCCTCATAGTTTTCATGTAATCCATATCTTTTTTCATTCTACGTTTTCCTAGTTCACATGCTTTGCCGAGACCAACAATTCCGGGTGTATTATATGTACTACTCCTGAGGCCTTTTTCATGACCCCCGCCATGAGCTATTGTTTGAAGTTTAACACCTTTTTTAACATACAACGCTCCAACTCCCTTAGGCGCATAAATTTTATGACCAGAAACCGATAACAAATCAATGTTCAATTTATTAACATCAACAGGAGTTTTGCATACAGCTTGAATAGCATCAGTATGAAAAACAACACCATGAGCTTTGGCTATTTTACCAATTTCTTCTACAGGTTCAATGGTTCCAATCTCATGATTTGCAAACATGATAGTTATAAGGAACGTATCCTTTGAAATAGCATCTTCAAGTTCATTTAGGTCTATAAGTCCATGTTTATCAACAGGCAAAAACTTCACATTGAAACCTATTTTTTCCATATATTTGCATGTTTCAAGAACAGCAGGATGCTCGATAGCAGAAGTAATTATATGATATCCTTTGTTACCTCTTTTCCCTTTGTTACAAAACGCAACTCCTTTAATAGCAAGATTATCAGATTCGGTCCCACCAGATGTAAAAATAATTTCACCAGGATTTGAATTTATTAAATTTGCTACCTGTTCTCTTGATCGTTCAACCGCGTCAAATGCATCTCGTCCAAACTTATGAATAGACGATGGATTGCCATAAACTTTATCAAAAAATGGCATCATTTCATCAAGTACTTTTTTATCGACTGGAGTAGAAGCACCATTGTCAAGATATACTTTTTTCATTTAATCTCCCCGACCAACATCCATCATTCTCTGAAGAGGCGTTTTTGCCATCTCCATTATTTCATCAGAAAGTTTTACTTTTGGTTCTAAAGTTTTAAGGCTATTTAAGACTTTTTCTAATGTTATCTTTTTCATATTTGGGCAAATAGCAGATTTCAGAGGGTAAAAAATCTTATTAGGCTTCTCTTTTTTTAATCTGTGACAAATATCCTTTTCTGTACCGATAATAAACTCTTTTACATCAGACTGTTTAGAATAATTTACCATGCCATTTGTTGAAAATGTGTGATCTGCAATGTCTATAACCTCAGGTGTACATTCCGGATGAACAAGTATCTCTGCCTCAGGATGCTTCTTTTTAAGTTCAAGAAGTTCTTTCTTCGATATGTTGTGATGAGTAGGACAAATACCTGGCCATAAAATCATCTTTTTATCCTTGATTGTTCTTTGAATATACAGTCCCAAATTTCTATCTGGAACAAATATTATTTCTTTGGCTGGGAGAGTTCTGACAATCTTGGTACCATTTGAGGAGGTACAACATATATCAGATAATGCTTTTACTTCTGCAGACGTGTTGATATACGATACAACTTTTGCTAAAGGATGTTCCTTCTTAAGAGCTGTAAGGCTCTCTGCATCAACCATGGCAGCCATAGGACATTTAGCTTTGGGGTCTGGATGGATGACATTTTTATCAGGATTCAATATCTTTGCAGATTCGGCCATAAAGTCAACACCACAAAATACAATATTTTGAGCATCTGTTTTTGTAGCTTTCATTGCAAGATCTAAAGAGTCGCCAACAAAATCTGCAATATCTTGTATTTCTGGAATTTGATAGTTATGCGCAAGAATAATCGCGTTGTTTTTCTCTTTAAGGTCGGCTATTGTGCTCTTGATTATTTTTTTATCCATGAGTTCAAAACCCAGCCGTTCTTTTCTGTGCCCATATAACAATACCTAAAATAAAGATTGCCCTTATATTTATCTAAGGCAAACTATTATATCCATGATAGTAAATATACCTTACAGGATGGATGAAGTATGGATACTGTAATCTCATTGATAGTTGGATTTGTCATAGGTGTAATCGTTGTTGGTATTGCAATTGAATTTGGGATAAAAAAAACATCTCGTGCAACACCTGCATCCAAGCATACAAACAAATGGAGCATTTCGGAAATCTCCAACCCCCGAATCATGGCAGAATATCTAGGAGATGTAGAATTGCCAAATGATTCTAAAATTTTAGTTAATAAATACAAAGAGAAAGAGATGTTTGCTGGCTTAGATGTAAAGAAAAATTCTGGTATAAAAGGAAATTTTATTGTTGGAGACGACAGAGCGCTCATTCTTTCAGGCCCAGTTAAAAAAGATGAACTAGGTTTTTGGACTGTAGAAAAAGAAATTAGTGACAAAT
>CAZYFW010000157.1:0-2327 GCA_964646685.1 uncultured Thermoplasmatales archaeon | reverse complement strand
CGCTATCCTCCGTATTCCATTCAGTGTCATATATGCGGGAATCCCCATAGGAGCGGTTTTTACACTCTACCATGTGCTCCGGCATGGGGTAAAAGGTCCGCAGTTTCTTGAGGAAATAGACGATGAGGAGATTTTTATCTGATGAATGTAGGCTGCGTTTAATTTCTGCTGTTTTAAAAGCGTTATCTAGCATTGTTTCTTTTATTTCTTCTTTTCTTTTTTCGATTAGTGTTGGCTTCTCCTCCATGACCTCTCCTTCACGGCACGTTACATTATTACTCACTTATTAAATGTTTTGTACTTATAAAGCCCCTTTGCATTATTTCTATAATCTTCATCACATTTAATATCTGCATGTGCATCTGCACGTTGTTTGCATACATATCTGCGAATTAACTTTTTATATTCTTAGCTCATATCTTTCTTTGGATCACTCTAAATGTTTTTCTAGGAGCAGAAACGTGCCAATAAGAAAGAATCTTAATCAGCGCAATCTTTCAAAATTTATGAACAAAAAAATACAAATGGAAGATCTTCCGCTTAAAACTATGAAGGTTACACTTTATGCTCTAAGATGGATTTTTATGCTAATTTTCTTGTTCATCACCGTTGGCATATTTGTGTTATTTTTGACCGGCGGCGGGAGTTATATTCAAATTATCCTTGGATATAGTATCGCTGGATTTTTTACATTCTTCATGGGATACTTTGGTTGGATTCTTGCACAAAACATTCTTGAAATGATAGCTGGAAAATCAGATGCAGAAGATCACGGTTTTTCATACTATGTGGAGAGAAAGAAGAAATACCGATTTTAGTTATTGGTTTGATGTAAAAATCGGCATCTATTTAATTACCTATTAGTGATATCTTTTTGTTTTGTGAGGTATGATCTTCGTGATACTGTTTGATAATCATCTTCATCTTAGTCGGAATGGGCGTTTTTTAGATGCAATAAATGATTTCAAAAAAGCCGGCGGTACACATTTTGTTTTGTGTCAATTGCCGATGACCGATTTAGTTATAAGGGACAAAAGCTACAACTTGTGCTATCAAGAAACGTTGAAGATGGCCGAAGAAATTCGTTCTAAAATCGACGTTGGTGTTTTTGTCACTGTTGGGCCATATCCTGTTGATTATCTCAAATTAAAAGAACGGTTTGGAAGAGAAGAAACTATTCAGATAATGAAAAAAGGCATGGATGAAGCAGCAGCCCTTTGCGAGGAAAAGCAATGTATTGCTATTGGGGAGATTGGCAGACCTCATTTCCCAGTAGATGAAAAAGTTAAAAATGATTCAAACGACATTTTATTGTACGGTATGCAAAAAGCCAAGGATGTAGATGTTCCAGTGGTGCTGCATACTGAGAGCACCACGCCCAATCATTGCAAAGAATTGGTGGAAATGGGAAAGAAAATTGGTTTGTCTGCACATAAAATTGTAAAACACTATTCGCCACCTTTAATACTAAAAACGGAAAACTATGGTCTTATGCCTTCAGTATTGGCAAGTCAAAAAAATCTTATTTCTGCTGTTAAAAAAGGCACGCGTTTTATGATGGAAACCGACTATATCGACGATCTTAAAAGACCAGGAGCGGTCCTTGGACCTAAGACGATTCCTAAAAGAACAAAAGAGTTAATGGAAAAGGGAATTCTGACTGATGAAAAGACTTATGAGATACACAAGACGAATCCTGAAAAAACCTATGATATTGATTTAGAAGGATAGAATTTTAAATAGATATGTTATTTGTGGTAAGCGGTTGAGATGAGTCCAGCAGATACAAGACGGAATATGTTGAATATATTCATTGCAGTAATTTTGGTATTGGTTATTATTGCTGCAGCATATGTTTTCTTGAGCAACCCTGCAGATCAATCTATAGATAGATTAACTGTTGATGAAGTAGTAGAATCATCGGCTGATTATCTCGACTCGATTATTTCCGTGGAAGGATTCTATTATCACAAAAGCAACCCTGAAGGTGAGGGAGTTATTACAGCAAAGATAGAAGATCCACTGAGCTCCTCGTCTGGACTTGTAAATGAAATAGCTGTCAATCATTCTGGTGTTAATATAATATTGGCTGACGAAGTTAAATATCGATTTACAGGCACATTACTAGAAGATACATCAAGCCCTGTATCTTCTGGTGTTGTAATTCTTATAGCAGAGGATATTGTAAGGGTCTAATATTTTTACAATCAAATCTTTACCCGATATACTTTAACTCCTCTGATTTTTCTTTAGAAAGCGTTTCCATTTCTTTCAATTGATGTGCGATATGTTCAATTTCTTTCGCCTTTTTTTCAAGTGCCGATAGA
>CAZYFW010000156.1:0-2459 GCA_964646685.1 uncultured Thermoplasmatales archaeon | reverse complement strand
TATAATTCTGATAAATTTGAAGAAAAAGAAGTGAAAAATATTGAAGAATGTTTTCATTTTAAAAAAAAACCTACCACCACTTGGATAAATATTGATGGTTTACACGATATTGAATTAATTGAAAAACTTGGCAATTATTTTGAAATTCACCCACTTGTTTTGGAAGATATTTTAAATACTGACCAACGTCCAAAAATGGAGGATTTTGATAAATACATCTTCTTTACTTTAAAAATGCTTCTTGTTGAGGACAAAAAGAAAGAAATCCATAGCGAGCAAATTAGCCTGATTCTTGGTAAAAATTTTGTGATTTCTCTACAGGAAAGTATTGGTGATGTTTTCGACTCTGTTCGAGAAAGGATACGCAGCAGTAAAACACGTATACGCAAGAGAGGTGCTGACTATCTTGCATATGCTCTAATTGATGCAATAGTTGATGGTTATTTTGGTATCCTTGAAAAGATTGGGGAAAAAGTTGAAACTATGGAAGAAGATTTAATTTCCAATCCAACTCCTAAAACAGTGCACGAAATTTACAACTTAAAAAGAGAAATGATCTATATTCGAAAATCAGTATGGCCACTTCGCGAAGTTTTAAATAATTTGCTTAGAGAAGAGCCAAAAATCATTAAAGATACCACCCATATTTATCTTAGAGATTTATACGATCATACTATTCAAGTAATCGATACTGTTGAAACCTTTCGTGATTTAATATCGGGTATGCTTGATATGTACATGTCAAGTGTTAGTAATAAGATGAACGAGGTTATGAAGGTTCTGACTATTTTTGCTGCAATTTTTATTCCTTTGACTTTTGTTGCAGGTTTATATGGAATGAACTTTAGTCCAGGTGCAAGTCCGTTTAATATGCCTGAGCTAAACTGGTACTGGGGTTATCCTATGGCATTAACAGCTATGGCAACGATTGGAGTTATAATGTTAATTTACTTTAGAAGAAAAAAATGGTTATAAAAAGATTGATAATTTCAGTAGAGCAAGAATATTGAGGGGGTTATTAAGGAAAAATGGGCTTATTCAAGAAGTTTGGAAAAAAAATTAATGAAGAAGTAGATGAGATCACCTGCGATAAATGCGGTAAGACTCTTAAGGATTATAAAAATAGTAAAGACCGGCATCTCTGTAATGAGTGCTATTCAAAGATATTAGATAAGTAGGTTTGATCAGAAAAATTTAGTCGATTTCAAAAGAAAAAAATAATTATAATACTATATTTCGTTGTAACAACAAATAATTAAATATTAAAAAATCATTTTGATTATATATGCAATGGTTAGGGTTTGAGTTAGGGGAGATATTAACTAGACAAGTTATATATCTTGTAGTAGTTTTTTTCATAGGCGTTGTTTTATTACATATTGCTGCCAAACTTCTTGATTTTCATAAAAGAAGTTTTGGTAAAGCTGCAGGTGTATTAATTGCTGGTAGCACGGTTGCTTTCTTCTTGGGATTTATACCATATATTGGAAGAATATTGGGTCTTATATGTTTTTGGTTTTTTATTAAAAGTTTCTACGATGTAGGCTGGGGAAAAGCAATACTTGCATGGATCATGAGCATAGTTGTAGCTTTTATTATGGCATTAATCATTCTTGTCTTATTAGATATTTCAATATTATTTATACCTAATTTGTGAGGAATATGTTAAGAAAAATCGCAGTATCGATATCCTTAATATTAATCACAGTAGCATTGTGGTTTACAAATTATCAATATACTAATTTTTATAATTTTTTTATAGTAAAAGGATTCTACACTTTTTTGTCATTAACAATTATATATATTGTTTTTAGAGTTGCTTTTGAAGAGGTGGTAGTTAAAAGAATGAAGCAAGCAAAAATGCGTTATTCTTTTAAGAAAACAATATCTATTCTATATGTTCTAATTTTTTTATTTGCATTGGTAGCAATTTGGATTGAGCAAACTGAAACGATACTAATTTCATATGGTCTTATTGGCGCTGGTATAGCAGTTTCATTACAGGATGTTTTTAAAAATTTTGCTGGTGGAATTACCATTTTTTCAACAGGGATGTATCGCGTTGGTGATAGAGTTGAAATCAACGGGAAAATAGGTGATGTAATGGATATCGGTGTTCTTTATACCACTATGATGGAACTTGGCGTATGGGTTGATGGCAATCAAACCACTGGTAGAATATCAATCATTCCAAATAGTAATGTTTTAACAAATAATGTTAACAATTTTACTAAGGATCATAATTTTATCTGGGATGAGATAAGCCTACCATTAACATATGATAGTGATTGGAAAAAAGCATCTCAAGTCATCTTAGAAATTGTTAATATTCAAACTGAAACAATTGCAGCTCAGGCGGAAAAGGAAATAACAAAACTTGGAGAAAAGTATTATCTTCCAAAGACACCAGTAGAGCCAGTAATTTTTTTAACACTTACTGACAACTGGATAAATCTAAA
>CAZYFW010000155.1:0-2466 GCA_964646685.1 uncultured Thermoplasmatales archaeon | reverse complement strand
CTAGTAAAGAGAATAGCAAGACAAGAAATAGGGGGAGGTGGTTTATGAAAAAGGATAGTAATATTCTCTGGCTGTTTCCTTTGTATTTTTTCGTTTTTCTTGCTATTTTCCTTTCTGCAAAATTCATCTTTATCTTCTTTTTTAGAGCTTCTTACGAACCAGACTTTATGTTCAAATTAACTCCATTTCATATTTTATCTGGATTTAATAATTTACAATTGCTGTTTTTGTCCCTTGTAGTAATTATCAGTGGCATGTATCTTCATTTGAAAGTAACGAAAAAAAATCTTATATATTCATTTATTCCAACAGCGATTATGTTGTGTGGTTTAGGACTCGCCATTGCAACTGAAGAAATATCACTTTCCAACATTATACATTATTTCATCTTTGGATGCTTGCTTATCGCCGTTCTTATAGATCATAGGCACCTTTTGATGTTTCCAGATGTTGTTTCTTCTGTTGAAAAGCCTCATAAAAGCGTTGTACGTGCAAAACCCGTTATTTCCCTGCCCAGTGTAAGTAATTCAGCTAAACGTAGACCTCGCCGTGTATCTTACCCATTCATTAGTCCATTATTTTCATTGATTAAATCTAGTAAAAAAGCACCATCAAAACAATTAAAAAAGACGAAATATGTAGAATTTAAAGAAGTTAGCCCTATCAGTTATCAAAGTAAAAAGACACTGCCAATTAGAGAAGATGTTTTTGAGAAAAAATCCTTTGTTGACAATCAGCAATTAGATCATCCTTCAACTCCATTTGGTGTCGATCTCCGATATGCAGAGGATATGGTAGATAAAATTGAAAGAAGGATGAAAAAACTCGCAAAGTTGGAAGAGGAACTTGAACAGAAAAGGCAGGATCTGGTGAAGGGCGAGGAAATAATTGGAGAGAAGTCTAGCAATCCTTTAGATAAAACTATGTTGACTGAGTCTGCGCACATTAAACACGAGGCTCATTTAGGTGATGAAAATAGTGGTAAAGATGCTGAAACATATCGCATCCTACTTGAAAGGATCCAGGATCCTGCTGTTATCATTCAACGAGGAGCATTCAAAGAAGTAAGCCAACCTTTTGCAGATCTGCTTGGTTATGAAACCGCAGAAATCGTCGGAAAAAGATTGCTTGATTTTGTTGTCCCTGGGGGCTTTTCGGCCATTGAAAAGTATTATTTACATCGCTTAAAGGGCAAAAGTATTGCTGGTGTTGAGATCATGTTCCTAACAAAGGATGATCATAAAATTAATGTGAATCTTATTACAAAGTCGATAATATTTAATGGTGAAAAAATTGATGTTATAATATTTAAAAAGTTGGGAGAAAAAAATTAAAAAAGAGGGGAGGGATTTTTTAGTTTCCCTTGTTTTTATCTTACAGCTCGACTATTCTATGGTCGAATACAGATGGTGCAAGCACTTGGAATGAACTAGACGCTCCGATGTCCGGTACGATACTTCCTATGAATGATTCACCTGTTTCTAGACCGCCGGTATCAGGAAATGAAGCTGTTAGGTTAATTATTACCATTGCTGTGTCACTTGTACCCATTCCGTAGGTGTTGGTTATTGAACCATCTGAGTCGTGCAATGCTACTATTCCAAAGTTGGTCGAATCTAGGAGAGTTAGGTTTAACGTGTGGAAGATACCATCTGCGCTTACACTTCCCGCAACTGAATTGGTATAATCAAGCGTTAATACTGTTAGGTTGTCATATTGTATATGTATGACTGTTTCGTTAAGATCTATGTCGTATGATCCTGCTCGTGGTTTTATAGTAATGGCTATATATTCGATTCTGTTTTTTGCTGCATTTGAGTATCCTGTTACGTCAATTACTTTCATACCACTTGACACTTCTGTTATTGTCTCTCGACCGACAGCCTGTGCTCTCTGTTGCAATTTTTCACTCGTTTGGATTATTACACTTGCGGCTACTGCGGCAACTAAAATCATAGCTATAAATATAATCAAGGTACCAATACCCATTACAGCTTGATCTTCATCCTTAATATCCTTGCCTTCTAAATTTCTTTTATGTCCTGGTTTTATAGCGACTATGGTGTTTATCCTTAGACATCCTAAACCCTGACTAGAGTCAACCAAAATAAAACCATCTTTATAGTCTACATCTTCAAGGATGCCTGTAACTACATTTGCTCTGTCTTCTCCAGGCTCTTTAGTGACAATTTTACAGTATTTGCCTACCAGCCTTTCCAAATATTTTCTTTCCATTTTTTTCACCACCATTTCATTTCATTTCTTTTCGCGTTTCCATGCCAATATCAGGCATGTCAACTATTTCCACGTATACTGTTCGCAAGTGACACTATATAAAGATTTGGCGGTAGACAATCAAAATGGAAAAATTGCTAAGTGGCAAAAATCACACTTTGACATTTTTACACTTATTATTATGAATAGGCTGGGAATACTGCGCGGTCTGAAACGTTAGTGTAAGGCCCG
>CAZYFW010000154.1:0-2469 GCA_964646685.1 uncultured Thermoplasmatales archaeon | reverse complement strand
CTATCGAGTGCAGGGTGGCAGTAAACATGTCATATGGTTATCCAATGAACGTTGTATCTTTCGTGAAGGTGAATATACTGGTGAAAAATGGGTTATCAATGATGAAGGGCAGGGGCTTATTCTTAGTAGTGATGGGGAAATCACTCTAACGTTTGAATTGGTACAACAAAATCATCAAAGGTATATGCTCATCCATAGTAACGACAACATCGATTTATAAAACAAATTACGTAAGTTGCTTGGTGTAGCCCATAACTTTTATCCCAATTGTCCTTAGAACACAGTTCTAAGATGATCTTCACAAAAAAATATTGTCTTTGATGATTGAATAAAATATTTGAGAGACTGCCTCTCCTTCTCTTTTTTATGTCCGCATCGGAATTTGAAGCGTTTTTTAGGTCAAGTTATCGATTTTACCAATTTAAATAAAAACATTTTTATCGAGACATTTTCATATGGTTTTGATCTAATTGGGGAGTTGTTTATGGAAACTTATATCGATATTTTTATGAATGTAGATGGCGAAAAAGCTTCCATTATCTTTGATAAGTTACAGGAAATAGGGTTGAAATATCATATCGGTGAACATGATTTTATCCATGACTGGAAACGCGCTGTTACAATTTCGGAGGAACTTGCCTTTATTGAACGTATTCAAGAAAAACTTCAAGGAACTGGTGTTATTTTAAAATTTAGCACATTAAGATAAAAAAATGGTAAGGGGCAACATCAGAAGTTGCTGGGTGTAGGCCGTAAGCCCCTTTAAAACACTTAAAAATCAGTAATTTTTAGAATTTTAGAAGACAGAAGGGACAGGAATAATAATTTTTTATTTTTCACCAACAATATTTTTTATTTGTTCGTAAAATAGTTCTGCATCTCCTATCGCCTGATTTGCTTCATCGTCTGAAATGAGAAAATCTAATGCATAAAGTGTGTTATGTCGGTTCATTCTATATGTGTCAAGTTGATTCGCTAGTCGCTTTAATCTTGGATATGTCTCTCTCAAATAGGAAACAACGCAAAGATGGCTTCTTTCTTTGATGCCGTCTCTAAACAGTAGAGCTCTGGCAGCGTGAAACATAGACGTGTACGAACAAAAGATGACAAGGTGATTATTGTTCATTTTTAGATTATCCTTTGCATTCTGCATATATGAAAGGCTTGTATTTAAGGATTTTATTGCGTATTGCTTCGATGGTTTTGTTTTTCTTAATAATCCTTCTTCAAAACAGTCTTTTACTCTCACGGCAATCCACTTCCATATAAGACGATGTGATTCTCAAGTATTGATTCATAGAATATTTTATCTTTCTCTTTAAGTTTTTGCCATTCTAGAATAGTCATTTGTTGTACTGAAATTGGTTTGTTTAGTTTTTTCTCCAATACTTGTAAGAGAGTAGCATATGATTTTTTCTTGTTTATAAAGAAAAGGAGATCGATGTCACTTTTAGAATCGTTATTTCCACTTGCATGAGATCCATAGAGGATAATTGATATGAT
Organism: uncultured Thermoplasmatales archaeon; assembly: GCA_964646685.1. Classification (GTDB taxonomy): domain Archaea; phylum Thermoplasmatota; class E2; order DHVEG-1; family DHVEG-1; genus CAZYFW01. Next base: position 966 of record CAZYFW010000154.1, on the reverse strand, counting down.
AGATTTGTACCACTTTAGAATCTGTTCTGTAAGATGTTGTTGTTCGAACTCAAGGAGCGTGTGAACCACCTTCAGGTGTTTTACAAGTTCGAGTTCATTATTGAGTTTGTAAAGGTGTACATTGCCCACCACGTCTTTAATAAGAATATCATCTTTCTGTATGTTGCGTAGGAAGTTATTTACTGTCCCTACACTTATTCCTGTTTGCCGCGTAATTTCTTTTGTGTAAAATCCACGGTCTGGAGTGTGCAGAAAAATACGAAGGAGTTTCCATTCCATATATTTTTCAAACATATCTTTAATATACATAATTAATTAAACCATCGTTCAATATATAAAACTATCGTTCAATTTATTGAACTTTACTTTGAATAAGGTGCTGGGTGTAGGCCGTAAGCCTCCTTATCACACCTATAAAATATAAAATTTTGGAAAAATTGAAGACGTAAGAACAATGTTGAGTTGTCACTTATTTTTGTAAATGCTGAGAAATTCATCTCTGCTCATTTTTGCTTGCCGTAGTATTCCCAGCAATGTCCCCCTTTCTAATTCATCATGTAAAGGAACAACACATCCGATTTTACCTTGTTTCGTCTTTTTAGTTAACATCACATGACTACCCTTTTGACGACTCTTGATAAAACCAAATTGTAAAAGAATTTTAATAAGTTCATGCCCTGATAATCTTGGAAGTTTTACCATATAAAGTTACCTCAAAAAATGAGACAAATGGTTTTGATGTTTTTTTCGTTGGAAACTCTTCTAGATATAATTCTGTTGCTTCCTTTAAATTTTTAATTGCTTCTTCTATGGTTTTTCCTTGTGATACTGTTCCGATTTCAGGGCACTCAGCAACATAATACTTCTTTTCTTTATGAACAACGACACTAAAGATATGATTCATGAAAATACAATAGGTTTTTGCGGTATTTAATTTTTCGTATTGAATTTTTAGTAATTTTTTTT
>CAZYFW010000153.1:0-2588 GCA_964646685.1 uncultured Thermoplasmatales archaeon | reverse complement strand
TCGATAAACATTGCTGAATCATATACCCAATATAGCCTTCGCTTTCCGCAACACAAATGCCAAGAGGCATTGGAGGGATGATATCCTTTGCTAAATCATTTTGAAGAAGAATGGCACCAACTTGAGGGCCATTTCCATGGGTAACGACAATGCTCCATCCTTCTTTTATCATATTCACGATGGAGTCGCAGGCTTCTCTGGTGTTGTCGAATTGGTCATAAATATTGCCATCTTGACCTTTTTTAATCAATGCATTTCCGCCAAGAGCAATAACCGCTCGTTTCTTCATAACAACAAGTGTGAAACATATTATTATATAAATATATGACCATTAGGATGAGAACCATGCTTGAAGATAGACGAGAACATCTTGTTTTATTACTTAAAAGAGAAGGAAGAATCAAAACCAATGCCGTGGAAAAAGCATTTTTAGAAATTCCAAGAGAGATGTTTGTTCCTGAAAACTTAAAAGGGTATGCCTATGCAGATAGTCCTCTTGAAATAGGTGAAGACCAAACCATTTCTGCACCACACATGGTTGCCATTATGTGTGAAGCACTTGACATCAAAAAAGGACAAAAGATACTGGAAATAGGGGCAGGATCTGGTTATCATGCCGCCATAGTTTCCAAATTGGTTGGCGAGACAGGACATGTGTATTCAGTTGAAAGGATTGAGTCCCTTGCAGAACAAGCTAAAGATAATCTTGAGTCTGTTGGAATTAAAAATGTAACTGTAGAGCGGGGGGATGGTTCTGAAGGGCTATCTAATAATGCCCCATATGACCGGATTTATGTCACCTGCGCTTCTCCAAGGATACCAGAGCCCCTGCTAGAGCAACTTAAAGATACGGGAAGATTATTGATACCTATAGGAAATAGAATTTGTAGACTTGAGTTAATAGAAAAAAAAGAAGAAAAGATTCAATCAACTGACTTAGGTGGATGTGCCTTCGTGCCCCTTGTTGGAAAACATGGATTTTAGATTTTATAAATTGAAGTAACATGGGCTTTAATTATCATATTGATTTATAAACGAAAAAAGTAGATATAGAGATCATACCTAGTTAGTCTTAGTTTTTTCTGCCTGTATTTTCGTTACTCCCATGATAACGTGGCCATGCTGCATCAGGTGGATAATTGTTTGCGTCTACTTTTATTTTGTAAAAGGCTTTTTCCAATGGCGAATCAGATCTTACTTCATTACCTCCTAAATATACATATCCATTTTTTAGCGCAGGCGAACCAAATGAGGAATCAGGGAATGTTCTACCAATTACCCATTGGAGTTCCCCATTTTCTTTATCTATTGAATAGAATTTTCCGATATCTGTTGTTTCCGAGCCAATGTATATATTTCCATCATCTCCTATGAGTGGTGAAGGATATAAATCAGCATTCATTTCTTTCATCCAAAGAAGAGTTCCATCTGATTTAATCGCATATAGAATGCTTTTCTCATTTGCTTTTGTACCAATGTATAATGTGTTATTTTCATCAACAGCTGCACTTGCTTTAAATTCTCCTGTTATGTCTTCAGGTATTGTCGACCAGATGATATTACCTGTCTCTGTATCAACATGATTTATTGTATTTCCAACAGCTGCATAAAAACTCTTTTGATCTTTTAAAAAAGAGGGAGTTGAGTAGATAATTGATGCACCGTATTCATCTGTTTTTTCTATTGGATTATTGTCTAGTATTGTCGACCATACAGGTGCTCCATTGGAGTCAGGTGTGAATTTATAGGCTCCAATTGTTGTTGTCCAATCCATGCTTTCTCTTGGTTCAGGTGAAATAAAATATATATTACCTTCAGAATCTATTATTGGAGAAGTTCGCATATTTGTAATAATATAGTTGTTATCAGGATATTGCCATTTGATGCTACCATTTGTATAAAAAGCAAATAGTTTACTGTCGCCGACATATATCGTGTCATCAGTTCCTATCGCACAATTAAGCATTGCATGTCTCCATTTCTCACCTTCATATGATATTTGTTCTTTCCATCTAAATGTTCCATTGTTTGTTAGAGAATAAAGCTCCATCTTTGTTAGATAGTTCATTGTTTCACCAGGATTTGGCTCATATGATGGATAAAAAGTTATTGTGACAAAATAGATATTATCGTTACTATCAAGAGTGGAACCTCCGTAAACCATTGTTTTTTGTAATGGGTATTCCCAGACGACGTTAAGATCTAAATCCATTTTGTAGAAATAATTATCAGGTAAAGATGCAAGATATTCTTCATGATCTGAGCTATCAATTATTTTAGTTGAAGTGCCAATGTAGATAAAATCATCCATAATTGTTGGCGGGTTATACTGGAAACAAGTACGTGATTCAGGTGTAAAAGTTGCAACTACACGTTCATTTGTTTCTAGGTCTTGAACATACATATCTGTTAAACGAGCTAAAAAAAGTAACGATATTGCTGCTATTATAATTAAAATAATAATATATCTCTTCTTCACTGCCATCAAAATGGTATATTCTTTTTAATATATAGAATTCATTATTGGAATGCCGTGGTTGTCAACTTAAAAATTAATTAAGGATAGCATCCATCCAAGTTTTTGGTGA
>CAZYFW010000152.1:0-2638 GCA_964646685.1 uncultured Thermoplasmatales archaeon | reverse complement strand
GATGGTCTTAGTTCGTAAAATCGTCGAGGAGGAATACTTTTGAGACAAAGCCATAGAATACTTTTATTGACCTCCTAGAAAATATAATAGTCAATTATCTCAATTAAAGCCAAGATTTATGTCCAAAACAGGTGTTGCAAATCTCCCACTTCACCCGGGTAAAGCGCCTCGCTGGTTATTCAAACGCATGGTTTTATTGTCAAAAGGCATCATTGAGGTTATTTCATATGAATATGGTAAAGATGAGTTCTTGCGCAGACTTTCAGATCCTTTTTGGTTCCAAGCTTTATCTTGTGTTCTTGGCTTTGATTGGCACTCTAGTGGAACAACTACTGTAACATGCGGTGCCTTAAAAGAAGCTGTAAAATCGGAAGAATATGGTTTTACTATAGCTGGCGGAAAAGGTAAAGCATCAAGAAAAACCCCTGCGGAGATTGAGCAAATCGGTGAACAATATAATTTTTCAACTGCAAGAATTGAAAATTTGAAATATTCTAGTCGAATGGCTGCAAAGATAGATAACACAGCAATACAAGATGGGCATGATTTGTACCATCATGTCTTTTTATTTTCTCAGAATGGCCTTTGGGCCGTTATTCAACAGGGTATGAATGATCAAACTAATTATGCTCGTAGATATCATTGGCTTTCTGAAAACTTTGAAGATTTTGTTTGTGAACCACATAATGCAATATTAGGTGATAAACATCAAGAAAAAGTATTAGATATGACTTCCAAAAAGAGTGAGTCTGTACGAGATATATCTGTTGATCTAGTAAATGATAATCCTCGACATCTTATGGAGGATTGGGCAGAGCTAACAAGACCTCATTGTCAGAAAACATTAGATAATTGTATGCAGTCTATAAAAACCAATGATTCTATTGAATGCTTATCAATGCCTCGTAGTATCAATTGGAAAACAATGAAAGGCCTGTATGATTTTCAACCTAAAAATTATGAAGAGCTACTCTCAATGAATGGAGTTGGTCCTAATACTGTTCGTGCTCTTGCTTTGATTTCCGATCTTATTTATGGTGATAAACCATCTTGGCGGGACCCTGTTAAGTATAGTTTTACAGTTGGCGGTAAAGATGGTGTACCATTTCCTGTGGATAGGAAGGCTATGGATGAATCAACTGAGATTATTCGATTTGGTGTCAAACAAGCTAAGATTGGAGATAAGGATAAAATCTATGCAATTAAAAGATTACAAAAATTTGTAACGATAAATCAATAGTGAGTCCATAATGGGGTTAACAATTCAAAAGGAGTAAAATCAGGTAAAATATTCTTAATGACTACTCTTTTTGATTTTTTATAAATATGGTAACCATATCTTGACTCAAACTACTATTTACTACTTCGAATGCCTTTTTTAGAATACTGGATAAATGAAGATATGGCAATTATGATCAATATTACAACTATTGCGATTGTTGCAGTATATGCAATCTGTGTTTGCACTCCATAAATAGGATCATCTGCCATTCTTTTTAGGTATATGCCGATTAAAGCCCATATGATGACAGCGCCATATGCATAGTCTTTTCTTGTAACAAGTATAAGAAAGGTAATAACTGCTGCAACTATTATTACCATCATTGTCCATATTTCTTCACTTATTCCAAAGCCATCCCAACCAATTGTTACAAGTACTGCTGTTACATTTGCTATTGTTGCAACCGTTATCCATCCAATGTAAACACTGATTGGGACATGTACAAATAGTTTTTCTTTCATCGATACTTTTTCTATACCTATATTTAGTCTAAGATAGATCATGAGTAGTGAGATTAATAGTAGGATCATTGCTAATAGTGATAATAATATTTGTTCGTAATGCCATAGAAATATCCATATTATATTCGCAAAGCTTGCAAGAATAAAAAAGAAGCTTATTTTTTCTAAAAATGGTTTTGTGGTTTTTTCTTTTTTAAACAAATCTTTTGCTAGATATATTGCAAAAAGTATGATTAAAATGTATATGATTCCCCAAATTGCAAAAGTTAATCCGGCGGGAACAAATAAATTAGGTATATTATCTGATAATTCTCCTGTATTTTTGCCACCTATTGGTAATATATTTGCTAAACCATTCACAATGATAGTTAGAATAACTGCTATTATATTCCCAATCTGTAATAACTGTAATATTTTATCTTTCAATTATAACTCCCCCTTTTAAAAAGATATAATGCTTAATCCTTTCAAATAACTTTTTATATGAATCTTTTTTGCATAATCTAATGAGAATTTGGGATATCTCTGTTGAAAAACTATGTGATAAACATCTACTTGGAGAGCATCGTGAATTACATGCTATCTGGTCAATTCTTGTAAATAACAAAAAAGGATATTCTAAACATCCTGAGACATTAAGATGGAAAGGAAAACTTCATGCTCTATATCTTAGGCATAAGGCACAAGTGAAAGAAATAAAAAGCAGAGGTTTTAATCATAAAAGCCCTCTTGATAAAAAAAATGCAAAAGGCATTGATAAGCAATATGAATATGTGGATTCTATGGGAAAACAAATTGAAACATTAAAAAATAAAAATTGCAAATGTGATTTTTAAATATTCTATATGGGCCCGGCAGGATTTGAACCTGCGACCAACTGGTTATGAGCCAGTCG
>CAZYFW010000151.1:0-2728 GCA_964646685.1 uncultured Thermoplasmatales archaeon | reverse complement strand
AAATTTTAGGCTTTGCACATAAACCATATATTTATCATATAAAGTTGTTTTCTACCAATAAATTATTAATATATAATAGTGTTACCGAGAAAAAGCTTAAAACATAATATCGATCTAAAGGAGAAAAATATATGGTAGATTTCAAGGTAGTAGTAAACGATACAAAAACCGGTAAATCACATCAAGTACAAGTTAGCGGGCATCATGCCAATTCTTTAATCGGCAAAAAACTCGGTGATGAAGTGGATGGTATCTTCATTTCTCTCCCTGGCTATAAGCTGCAGATTGAGGGCGGAACTGACAAAAATGGATTTGCTATGAGAAAAGATTTCCCTGGTGTAGGTAGAAGAAGATTATTGCTTAGTAAAGGCAAAAACTTTCATTCAAAAGAAAATGGTATGAGAAAGAAAAAATCAGTAAGGGGAAATACCATAAGTCAGGAGATTGTCCAAATCAATATGAAAGTTATAAAACACAGTTCTCGACCAATAGAAAAACTGATTGCCGTTGAGAAAAAGGATGAAGTGGAGAATAAAGAAGAGGAGAAGCAAGAATGAATTTGCCACGTCAGCCCGAGATAAATATTGGCATGATCGGTCATGTCGACCACGGAAAAACAACATTAACTCAGCGGCTGACTGGAAAGTGGACAGACGAACATTCAGAGGAGTTGAAACGAGGTATATCTATAAAACTCGGCTATGCTGATGCAGCATTTTACAAGTGCCCTAAATGTAAGGATCCTGAATGTTATTCACCAAAAAAGAAGTGTCCTGTTTGTGGAAGTGACACTGAATTACTTCGAGTAGTTTCTTTTGTTGATGCTCCTGGCCATGAAACACTTATGGCCATCATGCTTTCTGGCGCTGCTATTATGGATGGTGCAATCTTGGTCATCGCTGCAAATGAGATTTGCCCACAGCCTCAAACTAGAGAGCATTTAACTGCTCTTGATATCACTGGTATAAAAAATATTGTTATTGTACAAAATAAAATTGATTTGGTATCTGAAAAAAATGCTATTAAGAATTATGAGCAGATTTTGAACTTTGTCAAAGGGACATGTGCAGAAAATGCGCCAATTATTCCAGTGAGTGCGCACCATGATATGAATATTAATGTGCTCATCAAGTCTATGGAAGAACACATTCCTACTCTCGAGAAGGCTTTGGATAAACCTCCATTAATGTATATTGCAAGAAGTTTTGACATCAATAAACCTGGAGCAAGACCTGGTGAGCTTAAAGGCGGCGTAATCGGTGGATCACTGATTCAAGGAGTCTTAAAAAAAGGTCAAGAAATTGAAATTGCCCCTGGCCGACGAGTTGAGGTTGAAGGGAGAAAAACCCTGGAGGCAATTACTACAAAGATTGATTCGTTGGTTACAGGCGGAAAATCTGTCGATAAAGCAAGCCCAGGAGGGTTAATTGCTATAGGAACTCATCTTGACCCCGCAAGAACTAAATCAGATGCTTTTGCTGGTCGAGTTGTAGGAACATCAGGAAATCTCCCGGATACTTTGGAGAGTTTTTCTTTATCTATTGTGTTGCTTAAAAGAGTAGTCGGAACAATCGAAGAAAAAAATGTGGAGCCAATCAAAACAAATGAGCCACTTATGCTGACGATTGGCACTGCTACCACGGTTGGCATCGTATCTTCATTTCATGGTGAAAAAATTGATGTTAAATTAAAATTGCCTGTTTGTGCTGAAAAAGGGCAAAGAATTGCCATAAGTAGAAGGATTGACAGTAGATGGCATCTGATAGGATATGGGGAAATAGAGACGGAAAAATCGTAATCCTTGATAGTAGTGCCGTCATGATGCTTTTTGAATTTTCTATTGATTTAGAAGACGAACTAACTCGTTTATTGGGGTCACATCACATCGTCGTTCCAAAACCTATTCTCCAGGAATTAACCTTTTTATCTGAAAAAGGAGATGGGGCAAGGAACATTAAGGCACGAGCATCTCTCAAACTGATAGAAAAATATGATGTAATCGATGTAAAGGAAAAAACAGGGGATGATGCTGTGTTTTCATTAGCAAAGCAAACAAAAGGTGTCGTCGTGACTAATGACAGAGAACTAAGAAGAAGATTAAAAGATCATTCGCTCTCTGTTATTTTTTTACGTGCAAAAAAACAATTAATGATTGGATAATCTTATAAAAATCAAGAAAGTTTTTATAAACGACTCCAGTATTCTGCATTTCTGTGTTGTGTCGGGGTGGCTCAGCCTGGCTAGAGCGCCTGACTCATAAGCTCAGCTAAAGGGTTCGTAATTTAGCCTTGCGCTAAGATATCAGGAGGTCGCGGGTTCAGATCCCGCCCCCGACATTTTTATAACAAATAGAGTTTTAAAGCGACAACACATTCATTATTTGAGGATGGAATGATGGCAGAAACACATTCATTGTCAGATTTGCGTAAAAAGGCTCATAGCATTAATTGCGATTTATCTGAAGAGAATTATGACCCTAGAGAAATCGAGGTGATTGGATACTATTTGCATAGGATTGCTGCAAGTTACCTGAGTTATCTTACTCATAAGGAAATACAAGAATCTGAAAAAAAGAACGGAGAGTCAAAACCAGATTCATTATTGGAAAAATACAATACTCCTTAGTTTTTCTAACATCATTATAAGTTTTCTTTTTAGTAGATGCAACTGTATATTAACACATCGTAAGCGAAAAATCCCCATGCTTTAGTATGGGGATGAATCGCGT
>CAZYFW010000150.1:0-2823 GCA_964646685.1 uncultured Thermoplasmatales archaeon | reverse complement strand
TATCACCAACAGACATAGCAGCAATTACTGCTATCATAGCAAACCATCTAGCCCACGTTACAATAAAACCCATGAAAGGGTCCACGATTCGACTGATAAAAATATATTCTCCACCTGATGATGGCATAGCAGAAGACAACACAGCATAACACAAAGCTATGAAAAGAGCAGGAATCGCTGCAAGTATATACGAAAAAATAACTGATGAACCAACAGGGATTTTATCCTGTATCTGAATAGTTGTAAGAAACAATCCCCCACCTATAACAGAAGTTACAACAGTTGCTATGACTTCCTTTAAACCAAGCTCCCTTCTAAGCTTAACCATTTTTCCTCTCCCTTATTAAGCCTTAAGTTCCTCTATTTTTTATTGAAATTTTACTCATCAATAATTGGATGGTATTGGCTAGCCATATAGTATTTGTGTATAAGATGACCTAGAGTGATTTCACCCAGTAATTTGTTATCTTTTGTTACAACAGGTAATCTTCTAACTCTGTGTCTTATCATTTTTTGTAAAACATCTACGATTTTATCATTTGAATGACATATAATGGGGTTTAGTGTCATTATATCTTCAGCTTTTCCTTTGATGTCATGAGGATATGTTTTTGGCAATGTAAATACATTATAATACGTTCTAGGGGGAGCTAATATCTGCAATACATCATGTTGTGTAATAACGCCTAACAGTTCTTTTTTATCCAAGTTATCAACAACCCAGACATGTGCCCTTCCATCAAGAATTGAAAGAACATTATCTACTGGTGAATCTTTATCAATTAATGGTATATCCCATATTTTTTTATCCATAAGTTGCTCTACTTTTAACTCGTAGAACTCCGATATTAATTTAGGTCTTTTTTTTTTCATATCTTCTACCTCATAACCCTTTTTTGTTTATAAATAAGACTTTATTTCGCATTTGCCTCACCTGCTCTCATAATTGCCACTCGCGCAGATATAGGTCCAATTATTTCAAAAACAACAGTAGTAGCAGCAACAGCCGTAACAATAAGAGTTCCTAATTCTTCCATCCCCATCAATGCAAGTTTTTGATATGCTAATAGAGATAAACCAATAGCTACACCAGCTTGAGACAAAATGCCAAGGCCTATGTTATTACGAATAACTGGATCTGCCTTAGATGCTAATGCCGAAATATAACTACCGCCTATAAGCCCAAGGCTTCTGCATATAATATATACCGCACCTATTACACCTATTGAGAGCAATAGACCAAGATGTAGATTAATTCCTGCAATTACAAAAAACAAAATATAAACAGGGAGACTAATAGACCTAATATGTTCAAATACAGGTTTATTATCCTGAGGATACATATTAATCACAACCATGCCCATAGCCATACAAGCAAGAATTAAAGATACTCCAAGAAAGATCGATAATCCTGCTGTAACAAGAATAGCAGTTAAAGAAACCGCAATAATTTCTTCCCGCTCGATACGTTTTTTAAGGATGTAGCCAAAAAATAAGCCAATACCTGCACCTATTAACAATGCACCACCAATTTCTATAATTGGAGTAATAACAAGATTAGAAACAGACATAACACCAGATAATAAAACACCAACAGCAGCAATAGAAAACGCATAAATCAACACAGCCAATCCATCGTCAAAACCTACCACAGCAAGAATTGCATTAGTAAGTGGACCCTTTGCTTTATATTCATGCAATACAGCAACAGTCCCAGCAGGGGCACTAGCAGGAGCCATAGCAGCAAACAAAATAGCAAGAGGTAAATTATTAGTTAATAAATATACGCCAATAAAAACAATAAAAAACGCCCCAAGTGATTCACCAATAATAATTACAATAATACTTTTCCCCATTTTTCTTAACAAGGAAATAGTTAATTCTCCACCAATGATGAATGCTACAAAACCTAATGCAATATTAGTCATGGTCTCTATTTCAACAGGTGTTAAATGAATGATATTTAAAACATCAGGGCCAATGATAATACCTGTAAAAATATAACCAATCACACCTGTAATTTTTAATAAATGTGTACCTTTACCAATTAATAAACCAAGTCCAATAACAATACCTGCTAAAAGTAGATAATTCAACATAATAAATCACTGATGAAATGGTCTATTACTAATCAAAGAAAGATATTTTCTACCAACTTGTTTTTCCTTTTTTTCTATCAATATTGTTAATAATTCTAATAAATCGATGTTGCCTACAAGATGCAGCTTATCATCAACAACTGGCAATCCATCCAAATCATTCTCATACATTTTTACAAAAGCTGTTTTTAAGGTATCATTATCTTTGACATAATCTGGAGGAATCATTAGATCTTCAGCACTTTTATTACCAATAAATTCCAGCGCATTAAAATATTCAAAAGAACTTGGAAGAAGATCCATGAACTCATGTTTGATCAATTTTTTAAGAGTAACTCTTCCAACTAATCTTAGTTTGTCGTCTACTACATAAACCGATTTTAACCTAGGATTTGCAATCAGCATCTTTGCAATATCATTTGTAGAAGCATTTTTTCCAACAAATACGGGATAAGGATTAACAAGCATTCGCATATCCTTTATTTTTACTGATTCAACCATATCCTTTTCTTCCTTTATTCCTTAAAATATTCCATTTTACCTTATGTTTTCTAGTAAAACTACAAAAAATTATCATCCATATTTTATATCAATTGTTTCTCCATTAAATTAAAATTATTTTTCCTCACCCAAATTTTAATTTTATCTAAAATAAGCCAGATATCCTCAATATTTTCTGCATTCTTCCATCTTCCATTCTCTTCAGCAAGAAACTCACGACGTT
>CAZYFW010000149.1:0-2832 GCA_964646685.1 uncultured Thermoplasmatales archaeon | reverse complement strand
GATCGACATCAATGGCCGTTGGACTAAAAACATCAGAGCCCTCTCAAGAAGAGATCGAATATCAACTTTTGGTAAACTATCTACAAGCTGAAGAAGGTTTATCAATAGAGGAAATAGATCAATTGGTTGCAGAAGCATTGGAATTAGAGGGCACACCAGCACCCCTATCTCTACTTACCCCAGATCCTAAACCAGTTTATGCGGATAGAATAGAAATAGGCATGATGTATAAAATCGAAGTTAAGATACGAAACATGGGAAGAATGTTTATAGAAACGTTTAAAACCAAAGTCACAAGACTTACATGGCCAGTTGTAACTGATTATACAACCACAATAGGCATGCCTAGATTCGTAACCAGAACATTCCAGACAGGTCTTTCTTTCCAAGTAATTCCTGGCGTAAAACACTGGACTGTAATTCAGGTAGATTACTTCAACGACTTAAAAGAAGGAATTGGAGAATTTAACAACCTTATGGTGCGACGAATTTAAGCAGCATAAATCTGTAGTAATAAACAAAAATAAAAAGGGGACTTAAAATAAAGTCCCTGAACTCTTATTTTTTTATTATTTTTTTAAATTTTCTCTTCTAATATCAGTAATGGGCTTAGCCGGATTTGAACCGGCGACCTCCGCCGTGTGAAGGCGACGTCATAACCACTAGACTATAAGCCCTATTAAATATAACTTGTAAACCGCAGAATAAATTATATCTAATAAATGTTTTTCAAACAACCTGTGTTTAAAAATTTTATATTTTTTATAAAGAAAAAGATTTATCAACAGCAATGGTGTTAACCTATAAATAACAAAGTCTATGGGGGACGTTATTATATGGCAAGATGGAAATTATTCGGCAGGTCAAAATCAATAAGTGAAGAAATAGAATGTGAGGATCCAATTCTATCAGAAACAGAACAAGAACCAGTAGATTCAACAATGATAGAATATCATGAAACATTATATTCTACAGATTCAAAATTGAAAAAACATTCGAAATTTCAACAAGCATATGCCAATCAACGAATCTGGAGAGATGTCAATTCTATTGAAGGAAATATTGATGGCTTGGGCAAAAACAAAGTAGAGCCATCTACTTCCAAATTAGATGACGACATAAATAAAACTGTTGATAAACTAATTGAAAAAAGAAAATCCGATTCTACTGCATACAGAAAACCTTCAAATGTAATTTATGTGGTAAGTAAACCACAACCTGGCGAAGTCCGTGGAGATTGGGCAGTTAGAAGCCATGGAAAGATCTTTAGCCATCATAAAACTAAAGAAAAAGCAATTGAAGAAGCAAGAAAGATAGCGAGTAAAAAAGATGCAACTGTAATGGTTCAAAATACTGATGGAACATTTAGTGATGGTTTTAAACCAAGGTAAACGAAATATTTTTTATATCTAACCTTTAATCCCTTGTTGCTTACAAATGATAACTATCCTAAGGATTGGTCATAGAATTAGCCGAGATAAACGTATTACTACCCATGTAGCGTTAGTTGCACGTGCTTTTGGGGCTGACGGCATCATTATTTCAGCTAAGGATCAACAAATTGAAGACAATATTCGATCGATCTGTAATCGCTTTGGTGGAGATTTTAATATAAAAACAGGGCTGAATCACAAAAAAATAATAAAACAATGGAATGGAAATATTGTTCATCTTACGATGTATGGTGAAACATTAGACATATCTATTAATGTCATTGATAAAAAGAAAGACTTGCTTATTATTGTGGGCGCAGAGAAGGTGCCTCCAGAAATCTATGAAATGGCCGATTTTAATGTTTCTGTTGGCAATCAACCTCATTCAGAGGTTGCTGCACTAGCAATATTCCTTGACCGCTATAATTCTGGCAGCTGGCAGAAAAAGCAATTTGATGGAAATATAGAAATCTTACCGAATAATATACGAAAGAGCGTCATATCTAAAAGTAAATAGGTTTTCATATGGATACTATACCTTCACCAGAAAAGTGTCTTGCTTTATTAAAAGAAAATTACTGTTCGGATGAAGTTATTAGACACTGTAAAGCAGTAAGAGATGTAGCCGTCAAAATGGCACAGAGAGCTCATGCTGATATTAAACTCGTTGAAGCTGGGGCGTTACTACACGATATCGGCCGTTCAAAAACACATGGCATATTTCATGGAGTTGAAGGGGCAAAAATTGCTAAGAAATTAGATTTACCCGAGAGTATTGTCAATATTATTGAAAGACATCTCGGCGCTGGAATATCTTTAGAAGTAGCAAAGAAGTTAGGTTTGCCCCCAAAAGATTACACACCTCATACATTGGAGGAGAAGATTGTTTGTCAAGCTGATAATTTGATTGATAATTGCCAACGCCAAACTATTGAAAAAGAAGTAGAACGTGCGTTACAAGATGGTTATAAAGAATATGCAGGACGTCTTGTTAGTTTGCATAAGGAATTGAGCAATATCTGTGGAATGGATCTTAATCTCATCTAGTTCAGATACCAGAAAAGATAAATATGGTATCTGGGATTTAACCCCAAAAACCTACGGAGGTAAAAACGTATGGCTGTGAAAATAGATGGAAGTAAATGCGATGCTTGCGGATCATGTGTTGAGGCCTGTCCAGTAGACGCAATCACATTAAAAGATAAAGCCGTTGTTAATGAAGACGAATGTATTGACTGCGGCACATGCGTCGACGAATGCCCAAATGAAGCAATAGAGCTATAGTTTTTTAAACAATTCTTGTTTTTCTTTTAACAATCCAATTTTTGCAGGGGTAGCCAAGCCTGGTCAACGGCGCAAGGTTGAGGGCCTTGTCCTGTAGAGGTCCGCGAGTTCAAAT
>CAZYFW010000148.1:0-2870 GCA_964646685.1 uncultured Thermoplasmatales archaeon | reverse complement strand
ATTTCAGGTAACTTGCTAAATCCATGCTCTTCAAACTTATTGATGATAAGCTTTTTGTATGCCTCGGGATGAAATCTTTTTAGAACATGATCTTGCCATTCGATGCTTCCTTCATCAATAATATCTTTATATTTTTTCCGAAGCTCCATGAAATATTTTGGTATTTTATCAATATATTTATATACGTTCCATCCAACAGAAATATAGTCAACATCTTCCATAGAGATATTTCCTTGTTTTAAACAGAATTTGATTGCATTAATTGGGAAAAGACCATCAGCATGTTTGATTCTAACAAATCGTTCCTCTTCAGCTAATGCTATTATTTCTCCGTCTCTAAAAAGACATGCTGCTGGGTCATGATTCAGATATAGTATTCCTAAAATATTCATTTGAATTCCTACTAATAATTTTGTATTGGACTTTTGTCAAACCACCAGATTGGATGTGTTAGTATGTATAATTTAGGTATCACTTTTTTTATAAATTCACACATGCAACCCTCTCTCCACCTACAACTGCTGTCGGAAATGTATTTTAGATTCTTGATGAATTTAGGAGAGTACCCTTCATATTCAAAATCAAATTCCTTAAGATTATCATCATTTACTAGTTTTGAACTTCTGCTGGGTTCATGGGGCGTCAACCCCTTAACTTTTTGTTCAGTAATTAATTCAAAAACTTTTTTTGCCATTCTCAACATATTCTTTTCATCCTTATTGACTAGCTTAGCAAAATCTAATTCATGATGTAACCCTATCTCATGATCTAATTCCAAAATTCTCTGAATAATTTCATAGTTTTTCAAACTTAGCAAATTGTATTGGGCATGAATACGAAAAAAATACGTTGCTGAAATCCCAAGTTTTGCTTCGATTATTGCCATATTTAATGCATTTTCAATTTGAATATCTACATCGTGGCGAAGAAAAATAACCTTGCTGTTATCGATGTTCCTATCATAATCTCTCATTCTTGAAAAGGTATATCCTTTTTCTTTGGCGAGAGCCAGGGTTTCATTATAATGTTTTAAACTAAAGTTACAGTCCATTTTTCAATCCTTTATATTCAAAGTGTTAGCTAATTGAGACAACAAAGACAACAAGATATTTATAAAGTTAATGGTCGTAAATGTGAGACTGTCAACTTGAACAATTTCTAACGAACATTCTCCCCAGATAACTCATATTAAAAATACCTTAAGTTGACAAAAACAATATCGCATCAGCAAATCTAATAAATGTCTTTCTACATCTCTCATAGTGTCAATAAATCATAAGTAGAATATTTGTATTAAAGAATCTAGAGGGCGATGAGGGAACTCACATCATGCGATTGGGAGTTATTGGAATAGGTTCAATGGGAAAAAATCATGCTCGTGTCTGTTCAGAGATGAACATCTGTGAGCTTGTAGGTGTATCAGATATTGATAAAAGGGCTGTCAAGGAGATCGCAGATAGATTTGATACAGAGCCATTTTATAATTATAAAAATTTGATTCCTAAGGTAGATGCTGCCATTATTGCCACCCCTACAAGTACTCATTACGACATAGCTATGGATTTTTTGAAAGATGGCAAACATCTACTTGTGGAAAAACCTTTATGCGACAATGTAGAAAAAGCCAAAAGTTTGGTAGAAAAAGCCGAAGAAGAGGATTTGGTTTTGGCAGTTGGCCATATTGAAAGATATAATCCTGTTGTAAGGTCTGTCAAAAAATCGTTAGACGAAGAGGAATTCGGTAAGCTTATAACACTTACATCAAAACGCGTGGGTACTTTTCCGGGCATGATTCATGATGTAGGTGTGATTCTCGATTTGGGCATTCATGAGATTGATATTATGCGGCATTTGGTAGGTGAAGTTGAATCCGTTTATTCTAAGTCCGGGGGGTTTAAGCAGGATATAAATTTTGAAGATCATGCCAATATTATTCTTAACTTTGAAAACGGTTTAAGCGGTGTGGTTGAAGTTAACTGGCTTACACCGATAAAAATTAGGAAGTTGTTTTTAACTTGTTCCGATTATTTTGTTGAGGCAGATTATGTTAATCAAACAATCACTAAATCTTCTTCATCCTTGGGAAAAGTTGATGAATCATATTTATACTATTTACCTATAAAATCAAATATACAAAAGATTTCTTTAGAAAAAAGAGAGCCTTTAAAAAATGAAATAGAAGATTTCATAGATGCTATTATCAATTCTAGAGAGCCATTGACTACTGGAATGGATGGAATGATTGCTTTGAAAATAGCTACAGCTGCTGTTTTATCCAGCAAAGAAGAAAGGGAGATTAAAATAGAGGAGATAGAATAGGTTTTATGAAATATGCTTTGTTTGCCTATGATTTTAATCATACTAAAACCAAAGATTTTATTCTTGTTATGGAATACTTAGGTTACAAACTGAACTGTATTTTGGCTGCTCCTAAAGTTGAACTTAATTTACCAGAGTCACAGATTAGAACCTCGATAAGGTCAAATGAATATTTTCACCCAAGGGATGTAGCAAAGATGTTTGATATTCCTTATTTTGTTCTGCACCATAATAGCGATGAATGCATCAAGAGAGTAAAAGAACGAAACTGCGATATTGGCATTATAGGTGGAGCAAGGATCCTTTCTAAGAGAACCATAGAAGCCTTTAATTATGGTGTTATAAATTTTCACCCAGGCATTATTCCAGAAAACAGAGGTTTAGATAATCTTAAATGGGCCATACATCTAAATATTCCCCAATGGGTAACCACACACTTTATTGATGAAAGAGTAGATAGTGGGAGAATTATATTGAAAAAGAAAATACCCGTGTATTATGATGATACTTTGTTTGATGTACAACAACGTCTGTATGATACTCAACTAGAA
>CAZYFW010000147.1:0-2961 GCA_964646685.1 uncultured Thermoplasmatales archaeon | reverse complement strand
ATGGTTTTGTGATAGTTGACAAACTGTAACCAGCAAGAACAAATGGTTTTCGTTTCTTGATTTTATCAGACCAATATCCAGAGAATACTTTCAATAGGGAAGCAGTGCTCTCGGCTGCTCCTTCGACTAACCCGACAACCCATGCACTAGCACCAATAGACACTAAATATAAAGGAATAAGGGGAAAGACCATCTGGCTGCTCAGATCAGTGAACAAACTAACAAAACCAACAATGATAAGATTTTGTGTCAGTCCTTTGAAAAATGATTTCTTACCCATCTTATATTCTATGATGGATAATATTCTTGTTGTTTAAGTTTTTGTTATAAAATTTAGGAGGACGGGTAAGCAACAAGCAAAACATAGCTCATGCTTATCCGTTTGTTTATAATACACAATGTTTGATATATAAATTTTGCCTTAAAAACTGTAGACAATTGACGAAAAAACAGCAAAATAAAAAATAATTATATTAGTTTTTTTCTTTTTCGTTTGTCATCAAATAGTTGATACCAACCTCGCTCAGTTCAACCACATCAGAAGAAACATAGTGGAGCATTTCGAAGTCGATTAATTTATGAATCATCGTTTTGAGTTCAGACTCAGTAATATGTAATAGTTGGATGGCAGTCTCTGCATCTATATCTCTAGCGTGGAGCAATTTTAGCAATTCAAATTCTTTTTCAGTAACTACAAGCTCGTCTTCCTCATAGTAGGTTGGTGACTCAAAAATTTCTTCTTCGGTTAGCTTATCTATGTGCTTCTGGATGATTAAATTCAATTCTAAACGATCCAGTTCTTTTCCATCATCCTGATAAAGAACGCAAACATTATCAGCTTCATTGTATTCCCAAGACGCAACGTTATTCCATGTGTATCTTAACATATTTTCTTCATCTCTTAGTTTTTTAGTAACTTCACGAGATTTGTTTTTTTCCTGACGTCTCTGGACATGGCGTTGTTCTATTTGTAGTAGGTCAAGATCAACCCCGCGCTTCTTAAGCTCTATAATTACATTCTCTCCGGCTCGTTTTTTTAACTCTCCGATAAAAAATAATCCAACCTTTGATTTAAGATCCATATATACTATTCTAACAATGGTCTCAATTGCTTTTCCTATTTTCTCAGGGTCAACGTTATCGATTTCTGGCGAGATGTCGATTTCTTCATTTTCAAAGTACCCTGCTTGATTTACTTTAATGTATTTTAGAAATTCGTAGTTTTGTTCAAGAGTTTTAGTAATAGCACCGATAACAGTAATTGCAAAACTCTGAGAGCTCCTCATACCAGTCAGTGTGTATAGCGGTCCCAGTATGCCTCGGAGAATATCGGAATTTTTTGTAGTTGCCATTCTTGTTCACCCAAAATCGTATACAATATTACATCCCATATTTTTTTATATCATTTTCGTTCTTATAAATGAATTTTATTTATCCTCGAAGTCAATGAAGGATTTTGTGATTATATAGAAAAGTTAAAAATAGAAGCGCAGCAACATTTCGCCAAGATTCTATGTTTTTTTGTGCTTGCAGTTATCCTCTTTAATAATTTTTGCTGGAACGCCACCTACTGTTGTAAAATCTGGTACATCTTTGTTCACAAAACTTTTGGCTCCAACAACAGCGTGTTCACCAACGGTTATTCCACAACGAATGAGGCTTCCTGCCCCTATAAGCGCTCTTTTCTTTATGTGTACTTTTCCTTTCATTAAATTTTTTTGAGAATATTCATGAGCAAGAACAGTTGTTCCAACCCCAATTATTACATTATCTTCTATTGCTATTAATTCAGGGAAAAAAGGATCAATTATCGTATAGGCCGCAATTACTACATTTTTACCAATTTTCACTCCAATCATCCGGTATAAAGAATTTTTAATTTCAATAAAAGGAATAATCCTACATATATGACAAACAAGTGAATTGAAAAATAGTCTTATTCGACCAACATGTTTTGGGTAGTCATATACGGGATTTGCATTACCGGTATATGGTATCTCTTCGATGTCCATTAAAACAAGGTAGCAGATTTTAACATTATAAATCTTAGGAACCAGAACACTTTTTCGGGTACTGGTGTATATAGGTAGTCATTTTTTAGGTTAATTTTAACAAAAAAGTACATGAACTCTCATCATAGCCTCTTGATTAGAAAAACGAGATATTGATTCCTTCCTATCCAATCCTACTTCCACACCCTCATCACACAACCGTAACAATCATTTTTTCGTCTTGGGTTAATCCGCCGGTCGCAAGAATCGGTTCTTGATTGCCCATTCATATAGTTTTTCGTTATGATCGCCGATAAAAACCTCTTCCCCAACGTTATGTTTCGTCCGCGTCGACCAAATTGTAAACCCCTTATGAACCACATATTTTTTAAGACCCGTTCCAGACAGATACGCAAGATGCTTATTTGAAAGATCCGTCAATTCTTTCTGTCGTTGCAACCGAAAACTCGTATAATTCCCCGCATACATCTTAATAGAGCCATCATCCATCAAAAAAATCGTGTCCGCAACCATATCAAGAAAACTCCGATCATGCGAAACCGCAATCACGGTGCCCGTATAGGAATTCAAAGCACTCTCAATTGCTTTTTTCGATCCCATATCCATATGGTTTGTAGGTTCATCAAGAAGTAAAAGATTATAAGGTTGTAAAATTAGTCGAAGGATCGCTAACCGTGCACGTTCTCCACCTGAAAGCTGCTGCACTTTATTAAAAAACATATTTGCTTTAAAATTGAACTGCCCTAGTAATGCCTTAGCGTCATTTTCTGATAGTACACTATGATCCCTACGGAGCTCCTCGATTAGATTATTTTCAGGAATAAGTGAGAGATGCCCCTGATCAAAATATCCGGGTCTAACACCTGAGCTGACATTCAGAATTCCCTCATCAGGATGCTCTTCACCTGTTAGAATCTTTAAAAACGTTGTTTTACCGCAACCGTTAGGC
>CAZYFW010000146.1:0-2978 GCA_964646685.1 uncultured Thermoplasmatales archaeon | reverse complement strand
ATCTCTTCTTGAGAGGGCTCTGATGTTTTTAGTCCAACGGCCATTGATGTCGATCCGACTGAACCGAGCAAAAATAGTCCAATGATCGCGACAGCTCCAAATATTTTATACATTTTTTTCATGTTTGCTCATCTCCTTATTACTTTTCTTTAGTTTATTATTATTTTTTATAATATATAAATATTTCTCATATATTCACATATTTTACTGCTTTTAGGTAAAAAATTTATTATATATCAACTTTTCTAATAATATTTTTATAATAATAACAAAAAATAAGATTTTGTTATAATATTAACATAAATATATATAAAATAAAAATAAAGAAAAAAGTAATAAAAATCTACTTATTCTACGTTTACCCTGTATCCTTCCCCGGGTTTTTTCTTCTCTTTTCGCTTAATGACTACGTCAAGTATGCCATTCTTATAAGTTGCTTTTGTAGTTTTTGGAAGTACGTCGCATGGCAATTCAACCGTTTTCTGATATTTCCTATTTTGTGCATCAACTTTAATCTCTAGTGTATCGCCGATTACATTTAGATCAATATCTTCTCTTTCAACACCTGGAATCTCTACAGTCACTGCAACGTCTTCGTCTCCCTCAATGATATCGGTTAATGGCTCACGCTCTTCAGAAATAGTTGGTTCTCCTTCTGATGACCGCATGGATCGGTTTCCAAAATCTTCAATTTGAGGGCGGCCATCAGGTCCAAACTGGATTTTAAAACCATGAACAACCGGTTTTCCTGGCTGCGCTGTAGAAAACATCTTAGCCATTTCTTCGGCCATTCTACGTACATCTTCCCTAATGCGATCGTCATTCAGTATATCATTAAAGAAGTCATCATCAAGCCCAAAGAAATCAAATGGGTCTCTCTTTCGTTTATCTCGGTCTCGTTTAAATGGGTCCATATAATATCTCCCTTATAGGTCTATAGTATTGAGTATGAACTTCTATATAATAATTTTGGTCATTTATTCCTTCAATTCTTTTTGTAATTCCTCTAGTAAGTATTTTGCTTTTCTATTGATATTCGTCGGCGTGTGCAATCTTAGCTCTAGATACAAATCACCGTAACCTCTTCCACGCAAAGTTGGCATTCCTTTACCGCGCAATCTGATGATATCTCCGTGCTGTGTACCCTCAGGAATTTTTACTTTTTCTATCGCACCATCTATAGTTTGTATATTAATTTTTGTTCCCAATGCTGCATCTGGAAAAGAAACCGGTTGAGTCGTGTAGAGATCTGAGCCTCTTCTTTCAAATCTTGAATGTCGTTTTAGATGAACAACAATGTATAAATCACCGCTACCAGCATCTCCTGCTTCTCCCTCTCCAGCCAATCTTAACTGTGAATTTTCATCCACTCCTTTTGGTAACGTTAATTCAATACTTCGTGTTCGTTGTACTCTTCCTGCACCTCTACAGGCAGGGCAGTATTCTTCAATAATTGTTCCTTTGCCTTTACATTTATTACAAGTGGCTACCTGAGTAAACATGCCAAATGCAGTTCTGCGTGATGTCTTTTGTTGTCCAGTACCATTACATTGTGTACAAGATTTTGGCTGCGTTCCTGGTTTTGCGCCGCTGCCGTGACAGGTTTCGCAGGTTTCACTGCGAGGGATCTGTATTTCGGTTTGTAGCCCGCGATATGCATCTTCAAGAGTGATTTGAGTGTCGTATCTCAAATCTGCGCCTCTTCGTCTTACTTGGGCTCTTTGATTGAATCCCGTGCGATGGCCAAAAAACTGCTCGAAGATATCACCGAAGTCGAAGCCTGCACCACTGAAGATATCGTTAAAATCTGCCCCTCTAAAGATGTCTTCATAGCTGTATCGTTGATCTATACCCGAATGACCGTGCTGATCGTACATCTGTCTTTTTTCATCGTCATAAAGAACTGCGTACGCCTCTGAGATTTCTTTGAATTTTTCTGATGCATCTTTATCTGGATTTTTGTCTGGATGATATTTTAGTGCAAGTTTTCGGTATGCTTTTTTAATCTCAGCTTTGGTTGTATTTTTACCTATTCCAAGAATCTCGTAATAATCTCGTTTTGTCATACAGCAAGCGATGGTAAATTAAAACATAGTATATCACTTTTACCGATGTGAAAAAACTACATTATATGAAAAGTTGGACTAGATAAGATAAGATGTCTCCGAGTATAAAAGAACAGATAAAACCAGCAAGTAAGGGAATCATAAAAGGGATTTTTGGTGTGACCCAGATTTCTTTGATACCAAGGTTTTCAAATTCTTGTAAGTCGTCTTCAGCATCAAATTTCTTTGGCATATAGGAAAACTTACGTTTTCCATCTACAATTTTTTCTAGAGGCCAAACAAATTTTTCTTTTGCTTTGGAAAGGCTCATTTTGTATCCCAATACACAATGCGGGAATTGGACATGTCGTTTTGCAAGATTGAATATCAATCAACTCAGCGGTATTAACAGGAATATGATTACTGAATTGGAAAATACTATCCATGAGCCGGGCATTGATATGGTAGATGCTTCTAACATAGGGAAGTCCAGTATTTCTGGTGCAAAAGGGACTAATATCGCCAAAGCCATGATTGCTTTTGCGTCAGCACCACCGAACATGAGCCGTAGTTGGAATAAGACGTACATGAGGGCGATCATAATTGGTACAAAGATGAGGTAAAATGGATTTTCAAAGCCTATTGTGAAGTATTGTATGACTAGAAGTATTGCACCGATAGAGCCCATAATAACCCAGAGAATGTTTGATGCTCTTCTCGTTTTGATGTCGGTGTAGGATGCATAAGCAAGGATGGCTATTCCTACAATAAGCCTGGTGATGTCCAGTGAGAGCGCAATTTCAGTCATGAGTAGGAGATATTAAAATGTGGCATATTAAGGTAATGTTAGTTAATTAAATTTAAAAACAAAAAATAAAAAAAGAAAAAAGAAAGGGTTGTTGATTAAATATTATTGGTTTATTGTGTCCAGCT
>CAZYFW010000145.1:0-2981 GCA_964646685.1 uncultured Thermoplasmatales archaeon | reverse complement strand
TTAGCAGGACAACAGAATTCATTCTGGAGAAAAAATATAGTTTACACTAATGCAAGAAATGGGTCTGGACCTAAAAAGCAGGGAATTGGTGAATGAAGTCAAGATAGTAGTATCTTGAATCATTGATCCAGACCCTCCATATTAGGGATGGGATGATGAGCCATGACTTGCTTCATTTTATTTAAATCTACGTTGTCAAAATGTCAAAATGACAAAATAACATTAAAATAGAAATAGATGCTATTTATTTAACTGATGCATCTAACTTAATTAGTTCTCGCATAAAGATAAGCCGAACATTTCTTTACACTTTCAACTAATTCCTTAACGTTAAGAGGCTTTGCTAGGTAATCATAAATATAAGATCCGAAACCACCCATTTTTTGGTGATCCCGCGTCCCTTTTCCAGTGATAATTTCAATTTCTACATTTCTTATTAAGTCCTGACTGACAATCTCTTTTATTGTATCCCACCCGTCCAGATTTGGCATCATGATATCCATAAGTATGACGCCTTTGAAACCTTTTTCCAGTTCTTTAAGGCATTTTTTACCACTATCAACAGTGATCACATCATAATCTTCGCGTTCAAAAACGAGTTTTAATGAGTCCAGTATATCGGGTTCGTCATCAACAATCATTATTTTTTTATCCATTTTCGTTTCCACCTTTTGCCACATAGTGATACTTATTAACATGTTATTATTTATCACTAGAAGTATTTAAATTTATCTTGTAAAAATGTCAATACGAAAAGTTTAAAAAAAGAAAAAAAGATTTATTATTGGTTATTTTCCTTAAATTCCTCTAAAAACTCACAGAGTGCTTGCACGCCTTCCATAGACATAGCATTGTATATAGACGCCCTCATACCACCAACATCTCTGTGACCTTTTAAACCAATTAAACCCTTAGCTTTTGCCTCATCGACACATTTTGCTTCAAGCTCTGGTGCAGGGAGATTAAACGTAACATTCATAAGTGAACGAGACTCCTTCTTTGCAACACCCCTGTAGAAACCATTTGATCTATCAATTACATCGTAAACCATCTTTGCTTTCTCACGGTTCTGCTTCTCAACAGCAGGTATTCCACCTAATGATTTCAGATGCTCCAAAACCATCTCACAAAGATAAATAGCGAAACACGGAGCAGTGTTATACAAAGAATCTTTCTCAGCATGGGTCTTCCATTTAAGCATAGTTGGTGTGTTCTCAGGAACCCTATTAAGCAGATCCTCACGTACTATTACAACAGTTACACCAGCAGGACCAAGGTTTTTCTGAGCGCCAGCATATATCACACCGAATTTTTTAACATCAACAACCTTGTCCATAAAATTAGAAGACATATCGCAAGTCAGCGGAACCTCACTTGGAACCTTCGGCCATTCAAACCATTCAATTCCACCAATTGTTTCGTTACTAGTTATGTGAGCAAAAGCTGCTTTGTCACTAAACTGTACGTTGGTTGGTACATAAGAGAACTTTTGATCCTCTGAAGATGCAACAATCTTCACTTCACCATAAAGTTTTGCTTCCTTTATCGCTTTCTTAGACCAAGCACCGGTATAAACATACTCCATCGGTTTACCAGGTAATTGTAGGTTCAGAGGCACCATCAAAAACTGGGTTGAAGCACCGCCCTGCAGCCACAACACCTTGTAGTCAATAGGTATGCTCATAAGTTCCTTAAGCAACTCAGATGCTTTCTTATGCACTTCATCATATTGTTTGGATCTATGAGATATCTCTAAAATCGACATGCCTGCTCCACGAAAATCTAATAGTTCTTCCTGCGCTTTTTTAAGTACATTAAGCGGTAGAGTCGCTGGACCTGCATAGAAATTGTAAACACGTTTTGCCATCATAATCACCTTTCTTTTGAAGCAGTGTATAAACAAAAGGAATTTAAAGAATTCGGACAGGTCGTTCGATAACAGTTGTACAACAAGTCCTTTATAAAGAGAACAACAAACAATAGGATAGTGAGGGACTACTATGAAACGATTACTAGTAAAAGCGCTCAAAAATAAGTTTGATATGGCCAAGGAAGATGCTATTGCTCTTGCCAAAACCGTTGAAGGTATTTTTAATGGTCATGATGAAATCGAGGATATGTCCATCGATAAATATGCACGAGCCCTATTATATGAACTGCAAAGAGAAAGACTTTTGAAACTTAGAAGAGAAGAATTTAAGGAGCAAGGGAAGTTTATCAGAAAATATTATTGGTCATTTAATAACGACATTATCAAAGAAGTAGCATATCAAAAGTTTAAGCAAGAGAAATACAAAATCTACAAAGATATACCAGAAAGTGCCTGGTTGGCACATTCATATTGCAACTAATTATTCATAATTGGTGGGTTTAGTAACTGGTCGTACTGGTAGCATTCTTTAACATTTTTTTCTTTTTCCTTTATTTCATTTATTTTAAATCGCATATCAACCAAAATTTTACAAAGACATACAGTAATAATAAAAATGCTCAAAAACAACACAATAACAACAAGTTGGTATAGGGGCTCTAGGAGTAATCCAATATTGCCAACAATAGTTAACAACAACCATGATGCAGATAGTATCATCAGTACAGTGGATAAAAGAGATGTTTTGACCAATGTTTTTTTCTGCACCATAAATATCTTGTTACTTGGTTGTTTTGTAAGTACTTAAACGTTTCTTCAGCTTTTCTTCAAAACGAGAGAGTTTTTCACGCGATTTTTCCAGAACTTCATTGGCGATGGATATCAAAAGTTCAACATATTCATCATTGCAGAATAGGACTCCATCTTTGCCAACAGGTGCATCAAGACGCTCTGTACTACAAATTTCAACAACTATCTTCTTATCAAGGGAACGCAAACCCGAATTCTTAAAGCCACAAGAAATCGCTGTTTTTAGCATTGAATCTGCCGCATCTATTGTTTTTGCAGTCAAGTGAATAATCGGAGGTTGTGCAAGTAGCCATAGTTGACC
>CAZYFW010000144.1:0-2996 GCA_964646685.1 uncultured Thermoplasmatales archaeon | reverse complement strand
GTCAGATACAACAACAATAACTATATCGAAAGACCAACAAATCATTCAGCAATCCACAACTCCTCTGTTCTTTCAAATACTACAACGACTGGCAAATATCAGATAAAAAACAATTCTCTTTTTTTCTTCTTTTTATTTTCCTTTGTTTCTTTATTTTTAATTTTGTTTTTCTTTTTATGGAATGATGCTCAGGTCACGTATTTTGAACAGAAGCTAGGTCTCGGAAAATGAACGGCGATGAGAAAAAGGTAGGTCCAGCTGTCAAGATTACTGTAAAAGAGATCAAGAAAATTAAGTCTCCTCAAAATAAGCCTGCACTACTTGTTGTATCTCGCTTGAAACCTAAAGATAGAGATGAGTTTATTTTGTAGTACAGATTTAACAACTGTTAAAATTCTAAGAATTGGATAGAATTTCATTCCACATAGAAAAACCGATGTATGAACTAAAATTGTTTATATAAAGAGCTTATATATGCTAGCAAAAATCTGGAAAGCGACTTATGTAGAAATATTAACTTTACATAGTATTATATATAAAAACTGAAATATCAAAAAATTGAAAATGGAGGAAAACTAACAAATAACAGTATAAATCTGGGTGAAAACCAATGACGAAAAAATTCTTTTTATCCACAAACTGGACTTGTATAAGACGAAAACTTGACGCGCGAAAAATCGCTGACTATCTCTCCAAGAACAATCATAAAATTGTAAACGATCCAAGAAAAGCAGATATCATAATCTTGGTTACGTGTGCTTTTTCTAATCAAAGGACGGAACAGGCTATAGCACAAATTAGAAACCTCAAAAAATATGATGCAGAATTGATTGTTGCAGGTTGCTTACCTGCGATAGACCCTGAGAGAATGAAAGCAGTGTTCAATGGTAGAACTTTTGTCACAAAAGAAATCGAAAAAATTGATGAGCTATTCCCAGAAAATAAAATCAAATTTAATGATTTAGAGGATGCTAATGATCCTTGGGAAAATGTAGATGAAACTAGACTTTATGATTCTTTGAAAAAGATCCTTGGCAAGTCTGAGTTCATCAGAAATTTTTACAGTAGTCTAGAAACCTATATTCGTAAGAATTTATTTTCCGATACTGCGGTATTTACTTGGTATGGTAATTCCAGTGAAAATCCATTTTTCATTAGACCATCACGTGGTTGTTTAGGAAACTGTTCATACTGCGCAATTTACAAAGCCATAGGTAAAATGAAAAGTAAACCATTTGACACCTGCGTTTCTGAGTTTAAAGAAGGCTTGAGTCAAGGATATAAAAATTTTATTCTTGATGCAGATGACATCGGATGCTACGGGATGGACATTGGTAGTAGTTTTTCTCAATTGTTAGATGAAATCACGAGCGTGCCTGGTGATTATCAGATAGATATCCATTATATCCATCCTCATTGGGTTATCAAACATATCGAAGGTCTAGAAAAAGTTCTACGAACGGGTAAAATCCGAAGAATTCTCTCTTCGATTCAATCGGGTAACCCTCGTATTCTTAAACTTATGCATCGTTTTCCAGATACAGAAAAACTGAAAGAAGCTTATTTGAGACTGAAGAAAGCATATCCAGATTTACTTTTGGAAACTGAATGTATTTGTGGATTTCCAACTGAGACAATGGAAGAATTTAAAGACACTTTGAATTTCATCCTTGAAGTACGTTTTGGATGGGGAGCATTTTTTCCATTTTCATGTAAAATAGGAACGCATTGTGAAAGTTTAGAGCCTAAAATCCCAGAAGATGAAATCTTAAGAAGAATAAAATTTGCAAAGAATTTCTTAAAAAATCATAATTATGATGCTAGATATGCTAAATATTCTAGAAAGTTGTCTCAAGATATCATTGTCTATAGCGACAAAAAGTTTATGTCTAAGTTAATAAAGAAAAATTGAATCATATAAAAAAGTTCTTAGATTTAAAGTTGATTTATATGAGTAAAAAAACAAAAATACTTCTAGTTTATCAAACAGTGATAGTTTCCCCATGAACGCCAACTTATATTCAAAAAGACTTTGAAAAGCTCCAAAAACATTTTAACGTCAAACCATTCAATTTTTCCTTTCTTAACGCGTTGATTTCTTCATCTAACCAACTTATAATATCTTGTATAGCATCAGCTTTCATTTGCCCTCTCCTAGCAACTTTGTAATATTTGATTCCTTATGAACCTTTGATTATGATGCGGTATTAATAACAATTTTTTCCCAAGGTTAACTTGGGCTAGATAAGTTTTTAAATAGTTAGCAACATTTAAATAGTTATCAATATATAATAATAAACAATTAGTAACGTATAATAGGAATAATAACCATTCTTATTAAAAAGAGATGAAGTCATGAGGAAATTATTGATCTTTTGCATGGTTTTGCTTATAATGGTTTCAAGTGTTCCTCTTACGTTGTCGACTCAGACAATAAATGACATCTCTAAGAAAAACGAACCTATCTGTGGTATAGCACCTTTTTATCTGAGGCCAGGGGATTTAGTTTTGTGTGAAATAAGAGACGTTTTTGTCTTACTTGGCGGGGTTGATGTTCAACGCAAAGATCCTTTTGGCTTTGATCATGTTGCACTTTATGCAGGAAAAGGATTTTTAAACCCGATTACCAGAACATTTATTCCCCATAAGCTTGGAAGAGACTATGTGATTGAAGCAACATTTCTCCCGTTTACTACCGTTCGATATACGCCGCTTTCTCTTTTACAACTCTACAGTTATATTCGTTATGGGGCTGTGAAAGATGCCAATGAAATCCAAAAGCAGAATGCACTTGCCTTTGCCGATAGCCAGCTAGGAAAAACGTATCAAAATTTTTTTCTAATTCCTATAGTAGACAATCCCTATTTTCCTTGGCAATATCGCCCCTTTCCTAAAGATGATTCACGATATCCTTTCTACTATCATGCCAATTGCAATCCAGATGATCCAATTGATCCCTTTTCAGATTGGTACTACTGTGCAGATCTTGTCTGGGC
>CAZYFW010000143.1:2813-3133 GCA_964646685.1 uncultured Thermoplasmatales archaeon | reverse complement strand
ATGATCCAATTGATCCCTTTTCAGATTGGTACTACTGTGCAGATCTTGTCTGGGCCGCTTACATGAATTGTAACGGTATTGGCAATGTTGGTATTGATCTTGATCCTGTTTTTCCAGAAAAACGCGAAGATAATCATGTAGTTCTTGAGAACGACGAGATATATTATCTCCGATTAGTTTCTCCTAGAGACATTTGGAAAAATACTGATAAGGTTATTCAATATCCATAAGCAGATGCTTGGTATACCTTAACTTATAGCGATTTAACTTGGGAAAATCCTGGATGAATGGCTATGGGGTAGATCAATGACAATATGATC
>CAZYFW010000143.1:0-2803 GCA_964646685.1 uncultured Thermoplasmatales archaeon | reverse complement strand
TCTTGAGAACGACGAGATATATTACCTTCGTTTAGTTACACCCGGCGATATCTGGAAAAATACTGATAAGGTTATTCAATATCCATAAGCAGATGCTTGTTAGAAAAGACGACTTGCCCAACATAATTGGGTTGATGATTACGAACGGGCTCCTGATCTTGCACCTGAAGATGAAGCCTGAGTAGATGACACAGGAGGGGACATTACACCAACAGGGACACACGGTTTTGAAGCATTTATCCTTATTGGCGCT
Organism: uncultured Thermoplasmatales archaeon; assembly: GCA_964646685.1. Lineage (GTDB taxonomy): Archaea > Thermoplasmatota > E2 > DHVEG-1 > DHVEG-1 > CAZYFW01. The sequence goes on along the minus strand of CAZYFW010000143.1, from coordinate 2,550 downwards.
TTAACTATTGCAATGATTTTATTACGAAAGCGGGATTAAACTCCCGTTCAACTCTCTTTTTTCTTTTTATTTTCTTTTTACTATCTTTTTTTATTTTGTTTTTCTTTTTTTCCTTTCTTTTCTATTAAAAGATGCTCACGTAGGTGCTTATTTTTGACAGTATTGTGAAACAAGTTTAAAATTCAGAAAAATTTATATATATACAATATCATATAAATAAAAGGGAAGGTATTTAAAAATGAAAAAGAGAATGGCATTGTGTATTGGAGTAGTTTTGTTGTTGAGTGCAGTGAACATAGGTATGGTAATCTTACCTGTTGGAGCAACTGTTAATGTACAGAGGAATTCTCTTAACGAGAATTCGATAATCGTCAAAAGCGTTAATCCTGATCCAACTTATGAACTTCTTATAATAGCACCTGAGAAGTTTACCTCGGCGTTGCAACCACTTGTTGTTCATAAGAACGATGTTGCAGGGATTTCAACCATACTTGTAACAACTAGTGAGATTTATGCCGGTGATTATTTCCCGGTAGAGGGTCGTGATAAGCCTGAAAAAGTCAAATACTTTATTAAGAATGCATATGACGAGTGGGGTATCAAATATGTTCTCCTGGTAGGTATGGATATACCATGTTTTCGAGATGTACCAGTAAGGTATTGCTACAATCAAGATGTTGTGGGGAAGCCCTTTGATGAACCCTATTTCATCTCTGATTTGTACTATGCTGACATTTATGACCAATACGGGGAATTTTCCAGTTGGGATACTGACAATGACGGTATCTTTGGTGAGTGGTATATGCATGAACCGGCGGAGGACTATGGCATTGATTTGTATCCTGATGTATATGTTGGTCGTCTTCCATGCAAATATGTAACTCAAGTCGAAGCAACGGTTAATAAAATAATAACCTATGAAACCAACACATATGATAAAAGCTGGTTTAAAAACATTGTTGGAGTGGCAGGTGATTGTTATCCAAATGGCACTTGGCATCCAGGTGGCAAGCGTTTTGACACTCCAGGTTATGAGGGTGAGGAAACCATAACTAAGGTTTTTGAAAACATGTCTAACATTGGTTTTAATCCAACAAAGTTGTTTGTATCTGATGGTAGTTTTTCTGGTCCAAAAGATATTAGACGTGAGGTAAATAAAGGAGCCGGATTCTTATACCTTGATGGCCATTCATGTCCTGCTAGTTGGTCGTGTAAAGACGAAGATGGTTGGATTAACGGGATTGGTCTTTTCGACCTGAGCGCATATTTATTCTCTAACCAGGAAAAGCTACCTGTTGCTATTTGGGGTGGATGTCACACTTTTGAATTTGATGTTGGTCCTTGGCAAATTTTTAACGATCCTAATTTCCAGATGCGCGTGACTTGGGTTTGGGAATGTTTGGCTTGGGCCGTTACGAGACTGCCTTATGGTGGTGCCATAGCAGCCATCGGAACTACAGGTTTAGGGCTAACAAAAGAAGATAGAAATGACTGCTGGCAAGAGGATCCTAATGTACTCCCTACAGGAGGATGTAGTGATTATATGTATCCTCAGTTCTTTTACAATTACATCGATGATGGCGGTTCTAGTAGTGGTTCCGATATTCTTCTTGGTGAGATGATGGGTAATACTGTTTCTGATTATCTGGATCATTTCCCAATAGACTGGAGTCAATATGCGACAAATGATTCTGCGGATGATGCGAAGACTGCTCAGCAAACGGTGTTGTTCGGCGATCCTAGTTTGAAGATCGGCGGGTATGACGTTGAGGGTGATAGTTCCGAGTTTGAAGTTGAAGCTGTTGTTGCTAATGTTGAAAGCATTGGTGTAAATGGTTACACAGGTAATCCTGTTCAATCCCAGGGTACTGGCATCTTTGAAAATATTGAATCAGTACCAAATACACCATCTGAGCCTGCATCAGGACCAGATACACCGTTTGGACCTACATCAGGTGAACTAGGAGTGGAATACACGTTTACTGCGCTTGTAACTGGCAGTCCTTCTCAGGATTGGGTATGTTACATATTCGACTGGGGTGGTGATGAAACCTATAGTGACCCAGTTGGACCGCAACCGCAGGGTCAAACTGCTGAGGCAAAGTATGTATGGAGTAGTCCCGGGGAATATCAGGTTAGAGTAAAAGCATGGCTATTGGACACAGAAAATAATGTCTGTGAAGAGACCGATTGGTCAGATTCACTTGTTATAACTATAGGCGATGGAACATCAAATCAGCAAAGCAGTCTGCAATCCACAATCCCATTGTTCTTTCAAATACTACAACGACTGGCAAATATCCGATAAACCAATGTTTGCTTTAAGATACTTGGAACCATTTATATATGGATATTTATATTAACATATTACATCACTGGATAATGGTGTGATAATATAAACAAAAAGGGAGGCATAATGAAAATGAAGAAGAGTATTATATTGTGTATTGGAGTAGTTTTGTTGTTGAGTGCAGTAAACATAGGTATAGTGATCCTACCTGTTGGAGCAACTGTTAATGTACAGAGGAATTCTCTTAACGAGAATTCGAT
>CAZYFW010000142.1:0-3207 GCA_964646685.1 uncultured Thermoplasmatales archaeon | reverse complement strand
AAACATAATAAATACAATATACAAATAAGTAACAAGATTAAAGAAGTAAGATAAAAAGAACAAGCGGTAGCAGAAACTACAATACCAAAAGATGGGATTAATACACCATTTAATGCAATATTTAAAACAGCAGCGAATAAAGAAGTAAACATAACAAATCGAGATTTGCCCATAGCTAGAATCGTGAAGCTGCAAGGTCCTACAAAATTATTGACAATAAATGCCAAAGACAAGATTCTGAGGGCGGTTGATGAAGGAGCATATACTGGTCCAAACAGAAGCGTTATGATTGGCTCAGGGTATAAAAATAGAATGGCAAAAAGCGGCAATGTAGCTGAACAAAGCCATTTTGTTAAAATCGAATAGTTGTTTTTTATCTCATCAAACATGTTCTTTGCAAATAATCCTGAAAAAATTGGTACATAGATTAACAACAATGCCGCTAGTGGAAAAGAGATAAATTGCGCCAAAGGAAGGGCAGCGCTGTATAAACCTACATCAACAGCACTTTTTAAATTACCAATCATCAACGTATCTGTCCAAGTTACAACGATTTGTAGTAATGCTGCAATCAATAAAGGGAGAGAGAACACAAATAGCTCCTTGGACTCAATGCTAGTGATTGATTTTACAGAAAATATTGACAAAGAATGAATTTGTCTCAAACTATAAATTATAAGAAAAATGAAAGTAGTAATAAGAGAGAACAGGTAAGCATAAAACACATATGTAAAATTTAAATTGAAGGCAACGACGACTAACAAAAATATTGGAAAAAGTGCATTTAGTAAGATTTGTCGAAAATAAACTGCTGGTTTTATCTGATCAAATCCCCTGAATAATGAAACAATGGTACAGATTAGTGTAAAAAATGGTACGCCCATGGAGAATATTTTCAGTGGAGTTGAAAGTGCGGGTTCGTGAAATATATTCTCCGCAATTACTTCTGAGAATAGAAATAGAATCGAACCCACTATGATACTAGCCAAAGCGCTGAACCAGATGGATGCAGAGATGAAATTTGGTAATTTTTTGTATTCTTTTTTACCTCGCGCGTACGCAATGCTTCGACTAACGCCTTGAGTTAATCCTAGAGTGCTGATAGACATGCAGATGGTTAAAATAGCTATTGCTAACGAAAATACTCCATAGTCGCTTTCTGTCCAGTATCTCACCATAATGAGTCTGCCAATAAAAGCAGGTAACAAACCCAATAAGAGACCGATGAAAGCAATACTCGAACCTTTTGCTACTTTTTGAAGAGTTTCGTTGATGACAAATCCATCATCTGATTTTTTATCCTTAGTCATTTATTCAACCTTAGCGATCTATACAAATGTTGGTTGTTTAGAAGTCCATAGTTATCATCTTTTGCCACAAAGATTTATTTTAATTTTGCAGCAAGTTCAAATGCTTTTTCAACTGCTTCTTCAGCCGACTCCGCAATATAATATGTAGACTCAACGTGCTGCATTATCTCCTTTTCAATTATTTTATCAACACAACCGCCTGTTCCTTTTACAAGTATGAGCGGCTTTCCTAGAATCATGTCAAATGAAATCTCATTGAGTGTTCCCCATCTTCCACCTATTGCGATGACTACATCACCAGAGTTTGCAACTAAAAAATTCCTCATATTACCGAGGCCTGTTGGAATTCTTATATCCACAAATTCATTCGCCTCTTCTTTTGAAAAAGGTAATATTCCAACAGTTATACCATCTGCTTCTTTTGCACCCTTGCATGCAGCTCGCATTATTCCTCCACGACCGCCACAAACAAGAACACCCCCTTTCTGTGCGATGAGTTTTCCAATTTTTTCAGCAGTCTCTAATGCATAAGCCGATAAACGTTTGTCGGCACCATCGCTTCCACATATAGAAATAAGTCTTTTCATCCAGGGGCATTATTTGCCATTTGCTTTTAATTGTTTCTCCCACAAATCTTATAAATACCACTCTCTTTCACTAAAACCCACTTACCTGGAGAAACACCCTATGGCTAAGATAACAAAGAAGACAAATCCGATGCTCATCGCATTAATTCAAGAGTTGAAAAAGCAATCTAATGAAAATGATGTACAAATCTGGAAAGATATAGCTAAGAGGTTTGAAAAATCATCAAAAAACTGGCCAGAAGTCAATCTTGATAGGATAAGTAAATATACCAATGAAAAAGAAACGGCCCTTATCCCAGGTAAAGTATTATCAACAGGGGCACTTACAAAAAAGATTTCTATTGCTGCCTGGTCATTCTCAGGAAAATCGGAAGAAAAGATCAAAAAGGCAGGCGGCAAATGCATTTCCATTGAAGACTTACTGAAAGCAAATCCAAAAGGAAAAGATATTCGAATATTGGGATAAATATGGTAGCAATAATTGATGCAAGCGGTGCAACTTTGGGGCGATTAAGCACAAATGCAGCAAAACGTCTTCTAAAGGGCGAAGAAATAAACATTGTGAATACTGAAAAGGCCATTATCTCTGGTAAAAAGCCAGCCATAAAAAGTCGTTACAAACAGAAAAGAGAGGTTGGTACCTATCGTAAAGGACCATTCTTTCCACGAACGCCAGAGCGAATAGTAAAACGGACTGTTAGAGGCATGATTCCTTACCAAACGCCGCACGGGAGAACAGCTTTTAAAAGGTTGAAATGCTATGTCGGCATTCCAAAAGAATTTGAGGGGCAGAAAACTGAATCTATCAAAGAAGCAGAAAAACAACCTGTTGAATTTATGACAATTGAGGAACTTTCAAGATATTTAGGAGCGAAGGTTTAATGGCAAAAAAAGTTGTCAATACATCTGGTAAAAGAAAAACCGCGGTTGCACGAGCGGCAGTGCAAAAAGGAACTGGTTTAGTGAGGATTAATAGGCAGCCTGTTGAAATACATGAACCAGAAATCGCTCGATGGAAGATTCTTGAACCGGTCAATATAGCTGAAAAACATATGGACAAAATAAACATCGATGTGAGCATTAGCGGTGGTGGATTTATGAGCCAGGCAAATGCTGCTCGAACTGCAATTGCCAGAGGACTTATTGAATATACTAAGGACCCTAGTTTAAAACTCGCCTTTTTAGATCATGACAGAACTCTTTTGGTAAGTGATTCAAGAAGAAAAGAACCTAAAAAACCTCTTGGCAGAGGAGCCCGTAAGAGAAGGCAGAAATCATATAGGTGATATTATGATAATTCCGGTAAGATG
>CAZYFW010000141.1:0-3208 GCA_964646685.1 uncultured Thermoplasmatales archaeon | reverse complement strand
TGTATCAAAGGATGGGACGGAGACAGTTAGAACTAGTCGAGCAGATGGACTAGGAATAAACATGATTAAAAAAATAGGGATACCCCAACTCATTTTATCCACTGAAAAAAATTCCGTTGTTTCTGTTAGAGCTAAAAAAGTAGGGTTGCCCATTCTTCATGGAATAGATGATAAAAAAAAGACGTTGGAAGACTACTGCAAACAGTATGGTTTTTCCCTTCAAAATGTAATCTATGTGGGAAATGATATTAATGACCGTGATGTAATGAAATCTGTCGGCATTTCTATTGCTCCTGCCGATGCCCATAAAGAAATCCTGAATTTGGCTAAAATCGTTCTTAAAAGTAGAGGCGGAGACGGAATTGTTCGTGAGTTAGCAGATTATATACTCTTTTCCAATAAAATCAAATAAGATATATGGGACAAACTTTTATATATTTCACTTCTATCTCGTCTTCTAATAACAACCATGTAAATTTATTGAGTGGGAGTGTGTTTAATTTGAAAAATCGAAAAAACCCCTTCATTATTGCAGAAATTGGAATCAACCATAACGGTGATGTTGACATAGCAAAACAACTAATTGATATGGCTAAAGATGTAGGCTGTGATGCTGTTAAATTTCAGAAAAGAACCATCGATATAGTATATTCAAAGAAATTTCTAGATGCTCCACGAGAGAGCCCATGGGGAACAACTCAACGAGAACAAAAAGAAGGATTAGAATTAGGAAAGAAAGAATACGACGAAATCGATAGATATTGCAAAAAAGTCGGCATCGATTGGTTTGCCTCGGCATGGGATGAAAAAAGCCAAAAATTTCTTAGACAATATGATTTAAAATACAATAAAGTGGCCTCGGCAATGATTACTCACTTGCCACTTCTTGAGATGATTGCCAGTGAGAAAAAGCACACATTCATTTCTACAGGCATGAGTACTTTTGAAGATATTGATACGGCCGTTGAAATTTTCAAGAATCACAACTGTCCATTTACGTTGATGCATTGCATTTCTACTTATCCCTGCACTAATGACGATTGTAATTTAAGCGTTATGATGTCATTGAAAGATAGATATAGGTGTGATATAGGCTATAGTGGCCACGAAGTCGGAATCTTACCTACAGTTGCAGCAGCATCGCTTGGGGCAACAGCGATAGAGCGTCATATTACCTTAGATAGAGCAATGTATGGAAGTGATCAATCTGCATCTCTCGAAAAGAAAGGGTTAGAGTATGTAATAAAATACTCGAGAACAATTCCATCTATCATTGGAGACGGCGTTAAAAAAGTTAATAACTCAGAATTAGAAATTAGTAAGAAATTACGATATTTCCGTGAGCATTAAGATAAGGAGGCTAGCTAAGGTGCCTTTTAATGAAACGAAGCCATATATGCAAAATCATCATGGCAATGTGTTTTTTCATGAGTCGCGAACTAAATTAGAAGATTTTTACGAATCTGAAAAATATTTTTTGACAAAAAACATAGTCAAATCAAATATGACAATCCTTGATATAGGATGTGCATCAGGGGGGTTTGGGAGCACTATACTTGAGAATATAGAACCCACTGTCAAATACACGGGTATTGATATTGATAGCAAAGCTATTGAGTTGGGGAAAAAGAATTTCCCTGATTTGGAATTAATCAAGGGAACATATCCTGAGGATGTTCCTAAAAAGAAATATGATATGGTTGTTGTTTTGAACTTATTTGAACAAATACCAGATTGGAAGAAGTTTTTACTAAGTTTGACCAGCCACTCAAACAAATTCATAAATATCGGCCTCACTCTAAGAACGGCAGGTTCAACTATTATTGATAAAGATGTCTCTTATGGTTATTACTATGATTCAGGTGAACGAGTTCACAAGATTATTCATAATATCTACGAATTAATAAATTACTGTTGTATTGAAGAAATGAGAATTAAAAAAATATCTTTTTATGGGTACCATATTGACAGACCTGCGTCTAAGGCAAGTGATTTTAGACCATTGCCACAAAAGGAGCAAATACGTGGCAATTTACTACTTGAATTATTTGATAAAAAAATCAAAAGAATTGGCGGCTTTCCAAATAGTAAAGCAGTTGAAAAATTGAACTTAGATTATGAATTTATTACCCGACCAGATGTAGAGATTATTATTGATAAAAAACATTTTGAATTATAAATTCTTTATTGTCCGTGGGGGGTCTAATGGAGAAAGAATTCAATATTTTGGCCCTGATTTGTGCCAGGGGAGGATCTAAAGGCATTCCTAATAAAAACATCCGTGAATTTCACGGTAAACCCATTCTAGGATGGGTAATAGAAGCTGCAAAATGTTCAAGAGCATTAGACAGAATTATCGTTTCTACAGACAACCAAAAAATATCAGATGTGGCAATTAAATATGGCGCCGAAATTCCAGGGTTACGCCCATCCAGTTTAGCACAGGATAACTCAAATCAATTTGATACTCATGCATATATTTTTGATAAACTTAACATATCTGATGATAACAGTAGAGTTTGTATTTTGATGAACAACCCATTTTTATCTGCAAATCTTGTTCAACGAATGGTTAATAAGGCTGAAGATTCGCGTTATGAAAGACTTGTTACTACTATCACTCAAACACATATTCCTTATTATTTTCAAATTAAATGTAAAGACGGGATTGCTTTTCCCCAGTTTAAAGATGAATATGTAAAAACTCCCATTAACCGACAGAATAGAGAGTCTGTTTATTTTCCGTTTTTTCTTGGTTGTGTTGGTAAACCATCAATGCTAAAATCTTGGGAGGCGTATAAAGCAGAGGTTGTAAGAGGATTTATCCCAGTAGTTTTAAATAAAAATGAAACATTCGACCTTGATGACGAGGAAGATTGGCAAATAGCTGAGGCATTATTTGATACTTTTCATAATAAGTAAGCGGGAGACAAAGATGAGTACAAAGTTTAAACGCATCTGGCATATTGGCGCTTGGAATCGGAATATTGGTGATTGGACGGCAGGGTACAATTTACATAGGATGCTGGAACAACAGGCATTAAAAAGAGATTTTGCAGTTTCTTTTTATCTCGTAGATAGTCAGCGAGGTACATTTCATGATGCTCTTATTGAACAAATTAATGAGGAAGCTGATCTGATGCTTCTCGGTGCAGGAGGTATGAGTTTTAACCGACCGCAGGATGAAAGCGCATCAGGATGGGCATTT
>CAZYFW010000140.1:0-3259 GCA_964646685.1 uncultured Thermoplasmatales archaeon | reverse complement strand
TTCGAATGTGTTATATATCTCCTTTTCAATTTTTATTTTGGAGATGTTTTGTTTGCTTGGCTGCATTCAATATTCTCCAGATGGAGGGAAGGTTCTATGCTCTTCCCTTACGTTTATTTATATAAAAATTTATACCTACAAATAGGTATATCCATATACTTATATAAAGTTTTAGGTAAAAATTTATATACATGTTTATGCAAAAAATATTATATAATAAAATACCTATACATGATTGATTTATATGAGTGAAAAATCAACTCTAACAAAAGCATCTCCAAAAAGTGAATCTTTGAGGGCAACTGTACCAAAAGCAATAGTAAGTTTTCTTAAACTAAGCGAAGGAGATACAATCGAATGGGAGATGGAGATGAAAGATAGCGATCGGATCGCAATTGTTATACCATTAAAAAAAGAAAAATAGATCTTATATTTAAAAAAACAATTAACAAGAAATAAATTTTTATTATCCTAATCAAGATGTGAGCTTGACTTAATCAAGCAATATGAGGATTGGTATTTTTCTGATAGACGAGAAGGTGATTAAGAATCTGCTTTAACTCGTTTAACAAACATATTTGTTATTTTACCATCTTGTATTACCATCTTTTTTTCAGCATACAAAGCCATTTTTTCATCATGAGTAACAACAATAATTGTAGTCCCAATATTCTGATTTAATCTTGTTAACAATTCCATAATATGACAACCAGTTTCCGAATCTAAATTTCCTGTAGGTTCATCAGCAAGTATTATTGCTGGTTTATTTGCAAATGCCCTTGCGATTGCCACTCTTTGTTTTTCTCCTGAACTTAGCTGATTTGGTCTTTGTTTCGTTCTTTCTTCTAAACCTACTAGTTTTAAAAGATATTTTGCCCTTTTTATTCTTTCATCTTTAGAAGTACCATTACATTCCATTGGCAATTCTACATTTTCAATCGCATTTAGAATTGGCATTAGGTTAGCATCTTGAAAAATAAAACCAATTTTATCTCTTCTGATTTTTGAAATTTCGCTCTCGTTTAGTCTTGTTATATCTATACTATCTAAAACTACATTACCTGTTGTAGGCTTATCGAGACATCCTAAAATATTAAGTAATGTAGTTTTACCTGATCCAGATGGGCCCATTATTGCTATGAAATCACCTTTATTAATTGTTATATCTGTTTGTTTTAAAGCATGGACTTTATGTTTTCCTACTTTAAATGTTCTTGATAAATTCTCAATTATCAAAATTTGGTTACTCATTTCTCATAGCCTCCATTGGACTCTTTCTAGACGCCTGTAAAGCAGGATAAATGGTACCAACTGCTCCTAGAGTAGCTGTTAAACATAATACTAATAGTATTAACATAAAACTGGGCGTGGTGGTTGCAAAAATTTCTGAATTTGGAAGCAACATTTCAGAAATTGCAGGGCCTGCTAAAAATCCGATAATAACACCGATTATACCACCAAGTATGCCTATTACTGTTCCCTCAAGTATAAACTGAGACATAATGCTTTTTCCTGTAAAGCCTATTGCTTTCATTAAACCGATTTCTTTTGTTCTTTCTTTAACTGTATACATCATTAAAAATAAAACTATTAAACCTACTGCTATTATCAAAATTATTATTATTGTATTGCCAGTGTTTTCAATTTCAGTTTTATCCCCTTGTAAGCCAGTTATTGCAGCTTCACGTTCTGATTCCATTCTATCTGAAAAACGAGAATAAATATCATTATAAGCAGTAACCATGTAATCAGGATACATCTCACTAATATCATTGACTACTAGTTCCACTGCTGATTTATCATCAACATAAACATTTAGAGTATACACCTGACCATCCTCTAATCCGAGTACTTTTTGTGCATCTGAAATATCCATATAAACATAATTTCTATTGGTATCACCTGAATAAATCCCAGCTACAGTAAAGTTATATCCCTCAACTGTAACAACATCTCCAACTTGTGCTCCTTCAAAAAAACCTTCAGGTAATGTAAGATCCTCCATAATCATAACCATTGACTGATCTTCTTCCGTAATTTTTCTACCATCAATTATGTCATCAGGTAAAATCAGATAAGTTTCATCCAAAGAAGAAGTAGTTGGAACACCCATTATTATGTAATCATATAAAGCCAGCCTTATATCTTCCATCGCATTAGAATCTCCAGGTTCTCCTGTTTGTCTTCCTGCACCTGGATTCCATTGTCCAGATCCTCTAAGCTGTTCCATTTGTTCTCTCATCGCTTCAAAATCAATTTCTCCAACAGGGCTTTCAATTAGTGGAATCACTGTTTCAATGTAGTCAATTGATGAAATATTTTCAATAACATCTGAAGTTATATTAGATTGTTGAAACGCAAAGAATCCACCACCGCCTCCAGGCATTCTTCCACCACCAAAGCGACCAAAACCACCAAAAGAACTGACCTGAATCATTTTCTCCTGATATTCATTTAGTTCACCTGTTTCAACAAGATGCTGTTCATAACCTGCAATCATATCTTGGGTATTCTCCGTTGACGATTCAACACCAGTATAAACAGAGACAATAGCTGCAACAGAAAAACCAAGTGCTATAACTACAAGTAACGTTCTTGTTTTTTTACGCCAAACATTTCTAAATGCTCTATTAGTTAAACCCATTTTTATCATCTCAAGATTTTTTATTATCAATATTTGTTTACTAGGTTTATATTCTTAACTCCCAATTCATTCCCAAATTTATCCCAACTCATCAAAAATTAGGTAAGCGATGGTCGCATCCCAAGCTCAACAGGAATATTTACAATATTATTATCTCTAATAACTGTGGTTGTAATAGTTTGTCCAGGGCGGGTATTCTCCTCAAGATATGACATCAAAGAATCTCCATTTACAATTCTAACTCCATCTATAGCAATAATGATATCACCACCGGTAGTTACCCAACTGTTATCAATTCGCTCTTGTTGTTTTCCACCATGTAAACCTGCTATATCTGCAGCACTTCCTTTTGTTATTTGAGTAACAAGCCACCCATAAGTTACGTCTACACCCAATGCTTGTGCCATTGCATAGTCCATATCAGCACCAGATATCCCCAACCAAGGATGCTGATTATATGAACCTATTCTAACCAATGATTCTATCTCTCGTAATATAGTATTTGATGGGACAGCAAAACCAAGGCCGTTGGAATTCTGAACAATTGCTGTAGTTATGCCTATAACATCCCCATTATAATTTAATAAAGGCCCTCCTGAATTACCTGGGTTAATT
>CAZYFW010000139.1:0-3267 GCA_964646685.1 uncultured Thermoplasmatales archaeon | reverse complement strand
ATACTAAATCATCTACTTTATTTTCCAGAAGAAAGTAATTTCGGGATAACACAGTGTTTATTTATAAGAGAAAAGCTTATAAATAGTTTAACAGGTATAAATTATGATAATATGGATAGCGAAAACGTAAATCCAGAGGAAATAAGTCGGATGTTTGCCGAAGGTAAAGACGGTATGACCTCCGACGAGCAATTGGCGTTGCTCATGCACCGATTTAATCTCGATTGGGATACCATTGAGACAATGCCTGCATTTGAAGAACATCGAAAACAGCTGTTTCATCGAGAAATTAAAAAATAGCACACCTGTTATGTAGTTATTCCATATTAAATCTTTTTACGAAATACATATAAGAAAGTATTAGATTTGGGGTTTGGTGGGACATGATTAACCTAGAGCGACTATACTCAGATAGAGCAGGAAAAATGCGAAAGTCCGAGATCCGAGAACTTCTTAAAGTTACCCAGGATCCTGAAATTATATCGTTTGCTGGCGGCTTGCCTAATCCAAGATCTTTCCCTCTTGAAGATTTAGAAGGCGTTGTTGTTTCTGTTTTAAGAAATCATGGCAAAACTGCTTTGCAATACGGAACTACTCAAGGCTTAAGAGAACTACGGGAATCTATCGCAGAACGATCGCGCAAAGATGGCATGGACATTACTGCTGAAGATATCATCATTACCAGCGGATCTCAACAGGCGTTGGATGCTGTTGGTAAAGTATTTCTCAATCCTGGAGATGTGGCATTAGTTGGATTACCTTCATATTTGGGAGGCATAAATGCGTTCAGGAGCTATGAAAGTAATTTGATGGGCATCCCTCTTGATAAGAATGGCATGATAACAGATGTGTTGGAGGAAACCATCAAAAAATTACTCAAAGATGACATAACTCCAAAGTTTATCTATGTGATACCAACATTCCAAAATCCTGCGGGAGTGGTCATGCCAGAGTCACGTAGAAAAAAACTTATTGATATTGCTAGTGAATACGATTTGGTAATCGTAGAGGACGATCCCTATGGAAAACTTCGTTTTGATGGTCCTGTAGTGAAACCTATTAAAGCGTTTGACGACGAAGGTCACGTTATTTACATGTCTACATTTTCAAAGATACTTTCTCCTGGATTCCGTCTCGCATGGACTATTGCATCTGGTGGACTAAACAGAAAAATGATCATTTGCAAACAGGCATTGGATCTTTGTACCAATACATTCACACAGTTTATCGCAAATGATTTTATTACAAGCGGCTCGCTAGATCTTCACATCATGAAGATATGTGAGATGTACAAGCCAAAGAGAGATATTATGATGGATGCTATGAAGAAGTACTTTCCAGATGGTTACACCTGTTATAAACCAAATGGAGGCATGTTTGCTTGGGCAACTCTTTCAGAAGGAATTGACACTGAGACCATGTTTCTAGATGCCATTAAAAATAAAGTGGCTTATGTGCACGGAAAGGCATTCCATGTCGATGGTGGAGGCGGCAGATCAATGAGACTCAACTTCTCTTACGCTTCAAATGAGCAGATTGAGATAGGTATGAAAAGGCTAGCTGGTGTAATACAGAAAAAGTTACAAACTAAAACGTTATGCTAGTTTGCATGCACTCCATTAAAAAATTTGTAATAATTGCTGTTGTCGTTATAATTAGTTTGAGCTCGCTTTCTGGATGTATACTTAATCAATTGTTTGGTACCAGTTTTACCTTGAACTCTTGGGAAATATATGATGAAGAGGGATTTACTGGACTATTGACTTCTTTTTCATGTTCAGATGCTGTAACAGTCAAAATTATGAAATCGAGCACGATAATAGATTCTGAGTTGTTTCTTGCTGGAGACTATGACACCGTTCTTTATTTGGCTTCTTATCGAGGAACGCTGGCTCCAGGGGAATATAAGTTAGTTGCATATGACGTAAATAATAATCAGATCTTCGAAGAAGCGTTCTCGTTCAACGGCCAAGATCTATCTCTTTCATCCTGTGCTCAAAAGTGGTGGCAGCTTGAGGCGTGGAAAAACGATTGTTCACTCATTGGTTTGAATATGACTGTATCTAATAATGGCGACGTCCCAGTGTATCCATCTACTGTAGAAGTAAATACAGGATCTCGAACGTATTCTGCTTTGATACTGCCAAATGTTATTCTTCCAGATGAAAATGGTTTTCTAGATTGCTTCATCTATATCGAAGACATACCAGATGAAGGCTCATTCAACATCACTATAAAAGATTCTGCTAGTAACGATTTGTGTAGCAATTCATTCCCTATTGTTGTAGAGAAAAACGTGGATACGGGAGAATTTTCTTGGAATTATGGTGGACGTACCAGAAATCTTCGGATTCCAAATCCTGGTTTTTTATTTGACTACTACGACAGTCTTGAAAGATTTACTCATGAAGACTATTGTGTGTATGTGTTTGATGAGTATGATGATGGTTATCTTGACTTGTTAGTTGATAGACTTTTGAGTAAATCTGAGACGACTACAGGTGTTGATAAAATAAATTATGTAGCATCTTTCGTTCAAAACCTTGCATATGAATTTGATGATGAAACCAATAAATCATACGAATATGCTCGCTTTCCAGTTGAAACCTTGTTTAATGACAACGGCAAAGGAGATTGTGAAGATAAAGCCATTCTTCTGAGCAGTATCATTGACCTAATGGGATATGACGTTGCTTTATTCCGTTTTACTAATCATATGGCTACCGGCGTTAAATTAGATGATGGGCCTACTAGTTATGACCCGTATATCGATGATTACTATTTCTTGGAAACAACAACAAAGGGGCATCTAGTTGGGTATGTTCCAAGTGAATATTCTTCAAATTATGGCGTCACAGTTTATCCTATTTCTTCTCGCCCTCTACTTATTCATAACTGGAAAGATGGTCTTGTATCAATTTTTAAAAATACGCAGATTGGTGATTTTGTTAAAGCAACAGTTTTTGTGGAAAATTATGGCAAGGACGCTGCTGATGATGTTGAAATTAAAGCAGGTTTTTATGCTGGCGGCCTTGAATTGAATATTCAAACAGAGACTATTTCTTCTTTAGAGTCCAGAATGAAAGTGAAAAAAATCCTTATCGCCTACCCCCCATCAGGGTTTACAACATCGTTTAAAACTCAGCTTTATTTAAACGGTAAATTGGTTGATGAACGCGAAAGCGCTTCTTCGTTTTCATAGATTCTTTTCGGTGGTTGTCAACTTAAAAATTAATTAAGGATAGCATCCATCCAAGTTTTTGGTGA
>CAZYFW010000138.1:0-3322 GCA_964646685.1 uncultured Thermoplasmatales archaeon | reverse complement strand
TATTACTAAAAAAATATCGAGAGAAGAAGATGAATCATTTATCGTAGATTGATTCTGATTAATTTGTATTCCTGAATAATTCCCTGCAATATATCCATCGATTGTATATTTTAGATTTTCTTCAGCAAACCCGTCAGCAAGATCCTCATATTGAAAAAGTGTATAATATCCATTTGACGGGTTCATTATTACAACGCTTGGATAATGTTGAAATCCATAGTGGCCCCTCCACCTCTGATAATTTTCGGTTTCTGGATCATTTACGACAGAGTGTAATTGTAAGGTTATTTTATTGCCATAGTATTGCTCTATATCATCAATCAAAGGTTTTGTTTCATTACATGCCGGGCATTCTTCTCCATAAAAATATTCCATCACAACTTCACCATCTTCTGATGCAATTGATTGTAATGAAGTCAACGTTATCAAAAATAATAAAATAAAAATAATTGTGTATCTTGCAATAATTTTCATATTTTACATCCCGTCAGTTAACAATAGTTTGTAAATTGTCCAGGACATATAAGTTTTTTTACAAAAAATAAAAAATTTAAAAAAAACAAAAAAGGCAGCATCGGTTTTTGATGCTACCTCATCTCTCATATCTTAGTTTATCGATGTTCTTGCGTCTAGATAGATTGGGTTCGTCTGGTGGAGCCTAGTATCGTTGTTGTCTGAATGGTACTTGATGGTAGAGTCTGTTGTGCTGGTATTGAAGATGGTACGCTCTGTACTACTATGCCGCCTCCGCCACAAATTGTTGTTATTATGTATGAAAGCAATGCTAATGGCAAAACTATCAAGGCTGCCAAAAATTGTACAACTGGGAAATACTGTTGTCCGGTAAATTCCTCTAGCCAAGATTGTACCCATATTCTGAGTTCTTCTGCATTAAATTGTGGTAATTCGTATCCAGATAGCTGGAATCCGTCTCCTATGAGCATCACTATTAGTATTGCGATGTCAACACTCTTTAGCAGATACCATCCTTGTTGTAGGTATCCTCCAATATTTTCAATCATGTAATCTACTGCAAATTCTGCGGCCTCTCCACAGGTCTCACAATTGCCACCGCCACTTGTTGTTCCTAATAATCCTTCACCACTAGCACAAAGAGCACATTCATCTTCAATGACTTCGCGTATATCTGCTGCAATTGCAGAGTTCATAGATGTACCGATAAATAAAGCTATTAATAGAAGACTGGTAAACATAATTATGCTTTTCTTCATTGACATCTTTAGTTCACCTCTTCCATCTGTTCATTTAGTTCGTTTATATTTGCACCGATAGCGTGCAAATGTCTCTCAAAAGCCTCATTATTTATTTCGTGTCTCTCTAAAATCTTTCTCCTCATTTTCTCCTCACCTTCATTTTTAGTGACACAACGTGACATGTTATACTCTGCAATTAATAGTATTTAAACTTTTCTTGTAAAAATGTCGAAACTGTAAGAATTACGAAAAATAAAATTTTACTCCTTATCTCTATAATAACTTTTATTATACAATTATATCTTTATAACATATATCTACTAATTCTTCTATCCTTTTTGAGGCATCGATTTTGAGAAATTGCTTCCCAACTGATAAATCTAAATAATTTTGATGTACTTTTTCTAGAAATGATGCTCGTTCAAATGGAATAAGTTTATCCCGATGTTGAATACGAGCAAGGGACTTTTGAGGATCTATAACAAAAACAAAGGTTCTATCAGGCATAAGAATACGATGCTTAGAAAGTTCCTGTAACCACTTCACGGGATCATCTACAACATCTTTCAGTTGGGCACCCTGATAAGCATAGGTAGACTCAGCATATCGATCGCATAAAACAATCTTATCTTCATCAAGCCATTTCTTGATTTGTTTACAGTGTTCAATACGATCTGCAATGAAGGTAAAGGCAGTAACAAATGGATCTGCGTTAGTTTCAATGCAGTGCTGAACTTGTTTTCCTATCCAACTATCCGTAGGCTCGTAAGTAGAAATAACATCATATCCTTCGGATTTTAAGCGCTCACATACCAGTTTTGCAACAGTAGACTTTCCAGACCCGTCGATTCCCTCGAAGGTAACAAAACGTTTCATTTCTTGTCTTTCTCCTCTTTCCATCTTGCTTTATAATAACTCAGCGGATGCCGTTTCTTTTTACAAAGAGTATCGATTTTCTCTACAGGACAAATACCATAGGTGCGCATTTTTTCACATCCTGGCGGAGTATAGGCTGTCGATGATGTGCTACCAGTGATATGTTCTACTTGGTAACGGGTCTTTTCCTCCTCAAAATCTGGTGCACGGCTAAACAGTTTTAAAATGTCGTTTGTGTTTAACTTAAGTGAGCTTAAAAAGGCGACAAGTGCAAAACGTCCCATATGAGGGACATTCTCACCCGATTGGATAGCTGCCAAAATATCTTTCATACAGGGAGGTAGCTTGTTGATATCGAGTTTTCCAACTGGTGCTGCCTCAATCTTTTTACGGTGCATCATGACAGAGTTTTGAATACGTTTAATATCCGATGAAAACGTATTATAGATGGCTTTGTTACATGCCCTATTATCAAGTTCTTCGTTGATTCTTTCCCTCAATACTTCTTGAATCAAACGTGCAAGATCTTTTTGGGATATTCTGATAAATCCATCCTTCATATCTCTATTAATCATCTTCCATTCTTTGTATCTTGTTGGAGCATTGTGAAGATAATCTGTAAAGTGGACGCTAAGGCTGTTAATTTCTTCTTCATAAGATACATTTAATTTGAACTCCTTTGCAATAGTAAGTAAAAAAGAATTAGATTCGCTAATCAAATTCCTATATGTGCGAATTGCTTCTCCTAATGCATATCGTCGTTTGAAATAGACATCTTCGATGCAAACTGCCACCATTCTTGCTATTGGATAAGAAAGGAGTTCCATAATGCAATCAGATTCAGTTGCAAGGCTCCTGTTACCCACATCTCGATTTTTAAAAGCATTGTCCAATCGCTCTACACCTATGGCTCTAGCACGACTATAAAGTGGATCGTCCAATAACTCCTCAACAGAAAGTTCATTATCTTTGACGTAGGCTTTTGCCTCATTCAAGAAAGGATACTTTGCTAATGTTGATAACTCCACCATGATATGCCTCAATATTTAACATAGGACTGTTAATGAACTTTACTCTAATTATTGAATGATAATGAGATATTACCAACCTCTAAATTTTAAGTAGTAGAAATTGTATTATGCCGTAGACTTTTTCAAGGGCTCGTAGCTTAGTCTGGTGGAGCGACTGGCTCATAACCAGTTGGTCGCAGGTTCAAATCCTGCCGGGCCCAT
>CAZYFW010000137.1:0-3357 GCA_964646685.1 uncultured Thermoplasmatales archaeon | reverse complement strand
ATAAGACATCGTTCCATTTAATCATTTTTCGCATATTAATGATATATGAGAAAAATATAAATTCTATCAAACAATGCTATTAATAAAGGAAGGAGGAGGCAACCTGTCAAAAAAACCAAAAATAATATTCTTGCTGATTGGACTATGGCTTTTACTAGCTGGATTGTTCATTGCATGGGGAACCTTTTCTTTAGGATACGTTGTACAACTCCCTGGAGGTATTGAACCGATCCCGATTTGGGAAAAATCCAAATTTTCAGTATTGTATCCAATGTTGTACTTTGGAACTCTATTATCTACCGTAACTTGGTTTGTTTTTGCATCGGTTTTTGTGTTCTTTTCATATGGGACGTTTAAAAGAAAGAAATCAACGTGGTCCGCAGGAATAATCTTTTCCACAATTTTCATTGCCATTATTGGTTTGATGCTTGCTTCCTTGATGGCAACGGCATTAGTTTTCCTGAATTATTTTTCATTACTTGGTCTTATAACAGCAATCATTGCATTCTTGATTGATCTTGCACTTGTCTTTTGTCTAACAAGATCTACCACCAAAGTCTATTTTGAAGAAAAGAAGGATTGAGTCCTGACCTTTAAATTGAGACATTTATTTCTCGAAGCATTTTGTTGATAATAGATGTTGGTGCATCTCTGAGTAGATTCTTATAAGCTGAATTGGGAATGATATCCAACGTGCTTAATTTATCGGCATTCTGTATATGTTTGGTTATTTCGTTGATATAAATTTGTTTAATTTTAGGTAAATGTTTGGCAAATTTTTTTCGAATAGTTCTTCTTGTTAGTGGGTGGATGATGGTTTTGTTTTCTAATTTATTTAAAAGAGGGATAATAACGCTGTCAATCATTTCGCCTTTTGCCAAATCCACAAGATCATCGGCCAGCTGGTAGGCCAGTCCAATTTCTCTACCATATTCTGCAAAGACTCTCAATATGTCGCCAGACATATCAGCTTCTATGGCTCCTGCTTTGCATGCTGAAGAGAACAACGAAGCGGTTTTAAGATCGATGATTTTGTTGTAAGCTTCAAAAATTTGTGATTTTGTAGAACTAGTTTTTAGGCTTTTAAAATCTTTTGCGTTGAATTCAACCTCATCAATTTCTCCATTGACAATTTCGCTCCATGAATCGATATATAATTTTGCAACTTCTTTTCCATGACTGAGGGCAATGTTGAATCCTAATGAAAGCATTTTATGACCGGTAAGAATAGCAT
Source organism: uncultured Thermoplasmatales archaeon (assembly GCA_964646685.1). Taxonomy (GTDB): domain Archaea; phylum Thermoplasmatota; class E2; order DHVEG-1; family DHVEG-1; genus CAZYFW01. The sequence goes on along the minus strand of CAZYFW010000137.1, from coordinate 2,123 downwards.
TTGCGATACCTTCTTTAACATAAAATGAAGGTTTTCCTCTTCGCTCTTTGTCTTTGTCGATAATATCATCATGAACAAGAGAGGCCGTATGGGCCAGCTCGATACTAACTGCTCCTTCCAAAGCTTTTTGGTATTGATAAGGATTTTCTTTTCCCTTGGTACAAACCTTAAAAATAAGATTAGACAATAGCGGACGTAGTCTTTTCCCATCTTTCAATGTTTCCATAATTTTTTTATCAGAGACAGTAGTTTTTATCTTTTCTTCCAACTCATCCTTAGAACTATTGAAAAAATCATCTAGGTCGGATAGCTTTTTATTCATAACCGATGTTCCCCGTGTAATTGAAACTACTATATCTTAAAATATATATTATTTTTCTTCGTATATAAACTTTTGTTGACACTTGTTTACTATTATAACAAAATTTCTGTTATATAGTATTTTGCAACAATATAGATCTCTGAACTACTTTTTCGTGAGGCGGCCGGCGAGAACTGTTTTACCATTCTAAAGTTTTGACTTACTTTTCTAACAAATGAATTAAGGTCCTCCCCATCAAATACTTTACAGACAAAGTTTCCGCTGGGTTTAAGGGTTTGTTTAGCTAGTGAGAGCGAGTGCTCGCAAAGATAAATGCTTCTTGCATGATCTACGGAATAGTTTCCAGAGATATCAGGAGACATATCTGACAATACTACATCTGCATTATTGTTTCCGATTATCCTTCTAATGTCTTCCATGGATGTTGTCTCTGTTAAATCTCGTTGTAAAAATGTTACTCCTTCAAGTGGCCTAATATATGAAAGATCGATGCCGATAATTGCACCTTGATCTCCAATCAACTCTTTAGCAACTTGACTCCAACCGCCAGGCGCCGCGCCAAGATCGATTACAATATCACCTTTTTTAATTATAGAAAATTTCTTTTGAATTTGTTTTAATTTATAAGCAGATCTGGCTCTGTAACCAGACTTCTTTGCTTCTTTATAAAAATGCTCTCGTTTCTTTTCTTTGTACCAACGAGTCATGATTTCTATAGAATTATATCAATGTCAAGTCTTTCTGCAAGTTCTTTGTATCTGTTTCGAATTGTAACTTCTGTTACACCAGCAACATCTGCAACTTCTCTCTGTGTTCTTCGCTCTCCGCAGAGAATTGATGCGATATAAATACTTGCTGCGGCGACACCGGTTGGTCCACGACCGCTTGTAAGTTCTTTGTCAGCTGCGTCTTTAAGGATCTCAATTGCTTTTGATTGAACATCACCAGATAGTTTTAGCTCACTGCAGAAACGAGATATGTAATCTTGTGGACTGGTTGGCATAAGTTTAAGTCCAAGTTCTCGAGCGATGAAACGATATGTACGTCCGATTTCTTTACGACTTACTCTGGATGATCCTGCTATTTCGTCAAGTGTTCTTGGAACGTTACATTGACGGCACGCTGCATATAATGCTGCAGCAGAAACACCTTCGATACTTCTCCCTCGGATAAGATTTTTAAGAACTGCTTTACGATATATCATTGCAGCTGTTTCACGAACGTTTCTAGGTAGACCCATACCTGAGGCCATTCTATCCAGCTCGGACAATGCAAATGCAAGGTTTCTTTCAGTTGCATCTGAAATTCTGATACGTCTCTGCCATTTTCTTAAACGATATAATTGCGCTCTGTTCCTTGTTGGAATTGATTTTCCATAAGAATCTCGGTTTTTCCAACCAATCATTGTTGAAAGACCCTTATCATGGATTGTGTAAGTCATTGGTGCCCCAACTCGAGATCTCTTTTCTCTTTGATCAGAATCAAATGCTCTCCATTCAGGACCGTGATCAATAAAATCTTCATCAATAACGAGCCCACAATCCTCACATACTAGTTCTGCTCTAGAATAATCTTTTGTAAGATGTGTGCTATTGCATGAAGGGCATTGAGTAATTTCCTCTATGCTTGGTTTATCCTTTTTCTTTTTTGGTTGAGGTGAATCCATTACTAATCTTCCCCCATAAATTTTTTATACTTTGCGATATACTTTTAAATGACATAAAAGAACTTATATATAAAGATTATGCAGATTTACGGGGGTTCTTAAGGAGGGTCGGGGCTTTGCACATGGCTTTGCACG
>CAZYFW010000136.1:0-3361 GCA_964646685.1 uncultured Thermoplasmatales archaeon | reverse complement strand
ATATCAGTAAAGTTCCATGTATTTTCACAATTTTTACATTTCAAAGTGCTGTCTTCAGTTTCAATTTTGATTTTTGCATCTTTTAGTTTTCCACCTTGATCTTTTATAATTTCTTCAAGAGCAAATTCAAAAATATCCTGTTCAATCTGCTGTAATTCACCTAGACTAATCTTGATTTCAGTAATTTTTTTAAGTTTCTCTTTTTCTGCAGCTTCAATTGCTGCTGTAAGCACTGATTCTGCTAATGCCCATTCATGCATATGAGGGGCGGATAGAGAAACACATGGTTTAAATTTTACTGTAGAAAAACTAAAAAACCATAGGCAATTATCCCAGATTTATGAAATATGACAAAAAAGAATTGCTAAAAGACAAGATTCAGCATATAGATATCAAGAAATTCAACAGCATTCCTTTAATTGAGTCATTTGATAATATGGCTTTTCAGTCAAGAAATCTTGCAAGAGCCTGTAAGATTTATGATAAGATGCTACAGGATAAGGATTGTACAACTATCCTTTGCCTTGCTGGTTCACTTGTAAGTGCAGGTTTAAAAAAAGTTATCATAGATCTAATAAAACACAATATGATTGATGTAATTGTATCAACTGGTGCAATAGTTGTTGACCAAGATTTCTTTGAAGGCCTTGGTTTTAATCATTATCGTGGTTTTGTAAATGCTGATGACAACAAATTAAGAGAATTGATGATTGATAGGATATACGACACATTCATAGATGAAGAAGATCTGCGTGTTTGTGATATGACTACTAAAAAAATTGCTGACTCTATGAATCCCGGAGTTTATTCATCAAGAGAATTTATTTATGAAATGGGTAAATATCTTGATAAAAACATTAAGAACCCGGATTCATTTGTTCATTCAGCATATAAAAAAGGCGTTCCAATTTTTTGTCCTGCTTTTTCGGATTCAAGTGCTGGATTCGGTCTTATTTTTCATCAAACTGAAAAAAAAGAGCATATTTCAATTGATTCTGTAAAGGATTTTAAAGAACTTACTGAGCTTAAAGTTAAATCTAAAGAAACAGGTCTCATTATGATCGGTGGCGGTGTCCCTAAAAACTTTGTCCAGGATACAGTTGTTGCAGCAGATTTTCTTGGTGTAGATGCACCTATGCATAAATATGCGGTGCAGCTCACGGTCGCTGATGAACGTGATGGTGCCTTGTCTGGTTCAACGCTTAAAGAAGCGAATTCATGGGGCAAAATAGATAGCACTTATGAACAAATGGTTTATGGCGAAGCAACTGTAACATTTCCGTTACTGGCAAGCTACGCATATCATAAAGGTAGTTGGAAGAATAGAAAAGCAAAGAGATTGAATACATTATTAAAATGATTTCTTCTTGAAAATCATTATATATTTGATTTTATCTATTACTTATTCTGTGAAAGGGGATTCTATTACTAAATTAGAGAAATTAGAAGATAACCTTAGAAAAATGAAGAGTGTTGCTATTGCATATTCTGGAGGTGTAGATAGCACATTTTTACTAAAAATTGCTTATGAGACGTTAGGAGAAAAAGCAATAGCAATTACTGCCACTTCGTCAACATATCCAAAAAGAGAATTGGAACAGGCTAAAAAACTTGCAAAACACATAGGGATAAGATATATAATCATAAATTCAGAAGAGACAGAAATTGATAACTTCTCAAAAAATTCTAGTAATAGATGTTATTACTGCAAAAAGGAATTATTTTCAAAAATAAAACAGATTGCGACTGAAAAACATCTTAATTATGTGCTCGATGGATCAAATGTTGATGATACAAATGACTACCGACCGGGGATGAAAGCTCTGAAAGAATTCGGTGTTGTTAGCCCACTGAAGGATGCAGGGTTAACAAAAAAAGAGATTAAAGGATTGTCGCGAGCAATGCACCTAGATACTTGGGATAAATCAGCTTTTGCTTGTTTGGCGTCACGATTCCCATATGGGGTAAGGATAACTAAATCACGGTTAGACCAGGTGGAAAAGGCTGAGGCTTTTCTTTACTCACTTGATATAAAACAATTTCGTGTTAGATATCATAATGAGGTTGCAAGAATTGAAGTTGATAAAAAAGATTTTCAACCCATATTAACGCATTCTGATGAGATTATTAAGAAGTTTAAAAAACTTGGATTTAAGTATATAACGCTTGATATTCAAGGTTACAGAACAGGCAGTTTGAACGAGGTTCTTAGATAATGAAAAAGTTACTCAAGGATTTTAAAGCAGGAAAAGTTGATCTAAAAGAAGTTTTAGAGAAAATAAGATCCTTACCTTACGAAGATTTAGATTTTGCAAAAATTGACAACCATAGAGTAATCAGAAAAGGATTTCCTGAAACTGTTTTTTGTGTAGGTAAAACAATCCTTCAAATTATTAAAATAATCGAAGAAATGTCTAAGAAAAATCACAACATTTTAGCAACGAAGGCAGATGGGGAAATATTTACAGCTGTCAAAAAGATTTATCCCAATGCAGATTACAATGAACCTGCAAAGACTATTGTAATTAGAAAAGAAAAACAAAAAACAAAAAAAGGAAAAATTTTAGTTATAACTGCCGGGACGTCTGATATTCCTGTTGCCGAGGAAGCAGTAGTAACTGCTGAAATAATGGGAAATAAAGTTGAAAAAGTCTATGACGTGGGGGTTGCTGGTGTTCATAGATTGTTTGATATAAAAGATAAGATTTTTGATGCGAATGTAATAATTGTTGTAGCCGGAATGGAAGGGGCTTTGGCTAGTATTGTAGGTGGGTTGGCTTCTAGGCCTGTTATTGCCGTTCCTACAAGCGTTGGTTATGGTGCAAGTTTTAAAGGAATTGCACCGTTACTTACCATGATGAATAGTTGCGCAGAAGGGGTTGTTGTAGTAAACATTGATAACGGATTTGGTGCAGGATACTTTGCAAGTCTTATCAACAGGTGAGATAGAATGACAACAGCTTATTTTGATTGTTTTTCAGGAATAGCTGGAGATATGATCCTTGGAGCAATTATTGATCTGGGTGTTGATATTGAGTTTTTAAAAAAAGAAATTGAAAAACTTGGTATTTCAGGATACAGCATTGATGTTAAAAAAGTTGAAAAAAACAATATTACTGCTTCTGATGTTTATATCACAGTTAATGAAAAAAAGCAGCATCATCGAAGTTTTAAAGATATAAAAAAGTTAATCGATGACAGCAAATTAGATGATGAAGTTAAAGATTTAAGTAAAAAAATTTTTTACAATCTTGCAGTAGCTGAAGGCAAAGTGCACAATGTTGATGTTGATGATGTTCATTTCCATGAAGTTGGTGCTGTTGATTCAATTATTGATATAGTTGGAAGTGTAATTGGTTTG
>CAZYFW010000135.1:0-3441 GCA_964646685.1 uncultured Thermoplasmatales archaeon | reverse complement strand
TGATTTCTTGGACGACAACGATGATACGATTCCTGCGCAAAAGCAGTGGAATTAAGGATTAGCAAAAGATAATTGTTGTCGTCTTATTGAAAGTGGGGAGATTATAGTTTTGGAGCTTTGTTTTTTTGATATCTCCAAATAGATACACACAGCGCAACAGCAAAAATTGCAAAGCACGCTAGAGCGATATAAAAAAACACAGGATCTTGATGCAAAGCATCTATTGCGCCGTTGCTCTCGCCACCCCAGCCAAAATCCACATCAAATCCTTTGCTGTTATTGACAAACCCATCTATGCTTTCTGGAAGAGATGCGGTACGATTCACACCAGTCGTACCAATATTAAGATAAGTACCCTTAGCTGAAAAATCATTAGATGCTTGACTAACTGTTGATCCTTTTACATAATTAACCATCTGAATAATTCCAGCAGCAAGTGCAACAAATGTAGCAGAAAACAATACAACAATTCTCGTATTTTCAGGATGTAATAAGCATTCTCCTTTCCAAGTCAGTTTATAATAAACCCACTTATGCCCTTCTCGTTCTTTCCTTTTGACGAGTCCTGCTTCATTCAGTTTAGTTAGATGTTCATGAAGTGTTGCCTTGTTTAGTTTCGTTGCTTGGCTAATATCCTTGAGCCCCATCTTTTTTCCATCCAGAGTTCGTAAGATATCTAACCTTGTATCTGAGGCCAATGCTTTGAAAGTGCTCATATCTAATGTGACTTTTGACATATCTATATATTACTTAATCTAATATTATTTAAATACTGTTTGTTTTTGTTCGGAAATTTCCGAACATTTGCCAACGTAAAATTATAAATTATTATCGGTCATTACCTCATCATATGTACAAAGAAGAACTTATCCGATTACTAAAGGAATGCGGTGCAATACAGTTTGGACGATTTGTTCTAACTTCAGGTGCTGTTAGTGATTATTATATCGATGTTAAAAAAGCGAGTACTAATCCAACTGTGCTTAAAAAAATAGCAGAGTCAATGGCAGAGTATGCAAAAGGCTATGACTTTATCGCAGGCATGGAACTAGGTGCAGTGCCCATAGTTGTTGCCTTATCATTGGAAACAAATGTTCCTTATGTCATTGTAAGAAAAGAAAAACGAGAACACGGGACAGGTAAACAAATTGAAGGTGCTGATGTTAAAGATAAAAAAGTCCTAATTGTTGAAGACGTCACTACCAGCGGCGGATCAGTTGTAAAAACTGTAAAAATCTTGCGTGAAAATAAAGCCAAGGTTGACGAAGTCCTTGTTGTTGTCGATCGGGAAGGTGGGACTGAAGAAAAGTTACATAGCTTAGATATTAGCTTTATACCGCTGTTATCAGTAAGTGACATTTTAAAAAAATAGAGTAAAATTAAATAGACGAATTGCATTCAAAAAAGTCCGGGAGGCTGTTTAATCTGAAGTTATTAGTAGTTGGCGGTGGCGCTAGAGAGCATGCAATTTGTGATGCAGTTTATCGTTCAAAAGACGCGGAACTTTATTCAGTTATGCACAACCTCAATCCAGGAATAAAAACCCTATCAAAAGATTATCTCATTGAGAAAGAAACAAATGTTCCACAGATTGTTTTGTATGCAAAAGAAAAGGGAATCGATCTAGTTATAGTTGGACCAGAGGCACCGTTAGAAGTAGGGTTGGTAAATGAGCTTGGAAAAAATGGTATCAAATCGTGTTCTCCAACCAAAGAGGCTGCGAGAATTGAAACTGACAAGGAATGGATGAGAAATCTACTCAAGAAACATAATGTTCCCGGTCAATTGCAATGCGAGAGTTTTACAAATGTTAATAAAGCAAAAAAATTCATTGAAGATTTAAACGGTGAGGTGGCCGTTAAACCCATCGGTTTAACCGGTGGCAAAGGCGTCAAAGTCGCTGGCGATCATTTCCAAGGTGTAGATGAAGCACTTAAGTATGTTGCAGAAGTAATTAAAAATGAAATTGGCGGACAGGCTAAGGTATTAATTGAAGAAAAGGCGATCGGTGAAGAATTTACATTGCAAGCTTTTTCTGACGGTCAAACTATCTTGCCACTTCATGCAGTGCAAGACCACAAACGATTACTCCCCGGGGATGAGGGGCCAAATACTGGTGGAATGGGTTCTTATTCTTGTGCTAATGGCTTACTACCATTCTTATCAAAAAGCGAATATGAGGAAGCTGCGGCTATCCTTCAAAAGATTGTTGAATCGTTACGCAGAGAAGGATGCCCGTATATTGGCCCTATCTATGGGCAGTTTATGCTGACATCTGATGGCCCAAAGATTATAGAGATCAATGCTCGATTCGGCGATCCGGAGGCAATGAATGTCTTGCCGTTATTGGAGGCAGATTTTGTCGAATTGTGCCAGTCTATGATTGAAGGAAATCTAAGCAGCAAAAAAATGCAATTGAAAAAGAAATCTACATTGTGTAAATATGTTGTACCAGAGGGATACGGTGTAAAAAGTATGGTGGGGGAAAAGATTCTTGTCGATGAAAAGTCTATTTACAATACAGGATCAAAACTGTTCTACGCTTCAGTCAATAAAGAAAACGATTACATTTCAACAACTGGCTCACGATCACTTGCGGTTGTTGGTATTGCCGATACTTTAGCTGACGCGGAAATCATTTGCGAAGAAGCATTGACTCATGTCAAAGGAGATCACATCTTTATACGACACGACATTGGCAGCCCTGAATTAATTGAAAGACGTATACAACATATGAATAAAATACGTGGAACAGCATGAAAGAAGAAATCTTTGTATATTTTATTGGTACAGCAGGTTCTGGTAAGTCCACATTGACACATAATTTTAAACGGTGGATGGAACTCAGAAGCCTTGATGCTATTGCTGTAAATCTCGACCCTGGTGCAGAGAACCTACCTTATGAACCTGACGTAGATATCCGCGATTGGATATCACTCAAAGAGATTATGGATACCTATGGGCTAGGCCCAAACGGGGCTCAGATTGCTTGCGCTGATATGTTGGCGCTCAACACTTCCGATATCAAAAAGAGTATCGATTCATTTAAGACAGACTATGTGCTGATGGATACGCCAGGGCAATTGGAGCTTTTTGTTTTCAGAGAAGCAGGAAAATACATCGTGGAATTTCTCAACCCTCAAAGGTCCATCATTACATATTTGCTTGACTATGCTCTTGCAAAGACAGCATCAGGATTTGTGTCACAACTGTTGTTATCCATAAGTACAAACTTCCGATTGAGTATGCCACAAGTCAATATATTAAGCAAATCAGATATGCTCTCTGATCAAGAATTGGAACTTGTCGAACGATGGTCTCAAGATTCAGATGAACTCTATCACACTATTCTTGGTGAAAAGGCATCTGTCCATAGAGAAATGAGTGAGGGAATTTTACATCGTATAAAGAGTTTCCAAGATCAAACGCGTCTATTCCCAA
>CAZYFW010000134.1:0-3451 GCA_964646685.1 uncultured Thermoplasmatales archaeon | reverse complement strand
ATTCTTGTAAACTTATAATCATCATTGATGTAAACTCCTTTTTTTACTGGTTTGATGATATCTATTTTGGGAGCAGTGCCGTCGTCAGTGGTTACCTTTTTTGATTTAGGATCAGAGAAGGCTCCAGCACTATCATTAACAATTAATGTAACCTCATATTCAGTATACTCTGCGCCATATACGTGAACAGGATTTGATTTATTTGAGTTATTTCCATCGCCAAAGTTCCAATAATGACTAACAATAGTCCCATTTACATCATATGATGAAGATGCATCAAATTCTACAGTTTTACCATCTATGACATATGAAAAGTTGGCAACAGGCTTATTGTTTACAACGCCAATTTGCTTTGAGAGATCACCTGTTTTACCGCCATCGTCAGTAACTGTAAGTATAACAGTATAGATTGCTTCATCATCTTTATTTGTATAGTTATGCTTTACAATCATTTCATATCCAAAGGTTCCATCTCCGAAAGCCCATGAGTAATTAGCTATGTCTCCATCTGGATCATATGAATCTGATGCATTAAATGTAACAGTCAAATCGTTGATGTAATGGGTAAAGTTTGCAACCGGAGGATCATTTGGTGTTTCTTTCATTGTTGTGAATTTCCAAGTGTCTGATCGGTTAATGTATTCGGAGTCGTTTGCAATTGCATACCAATAATAGGTTGTGTTATAGTCTAGTCCATTCCATGTAACTTGTGATGTCGTTCCGCTAAGTACGTCGGTGTTAGTTCCAATATAAATAAGTTTAACAAGTCCTTCGTTACTACCTCTATAACCCCAGAAGGACACATTCATAGTGTCACCATCAGGATCTGAAACGTATACACTAATAGTCGGATCCAAACTTACATTATCAGATTCATTGATTGGATTAGGGTCACTTGGTTTATTTGGCGGATTGTTACATTGATAAGATAGTTGGAAGCACATGTCGCATGCTTCAAAATAATCTAAATTTTCAGTATTATTCCAATCTAAAAAGGGACCAACTGTTTCATTACCTAAGATATTGGATTTAAAGACAGCCTGGTGCAAGTTTATTAAAGTATGATTATAACCCCAACCGGATTGTGGATATACTTGACCAATTCCTATGATAGATATCCAATATTTTGTATTCTCATCAAAAATTATATTTTCTGGAAGAGTTGCAGAGTAGTTTGCATGCCAATTCCAAGTATCGCTATAAATGAACTCCCTAGTTACATCTGCCTGATCTATAACATATTCGGCAATCATATCGCCAGGGGCGTTTCCATCACCTCGATCTTCAAAAAATGTAATATTCCAACTAAAGTTGTAATCTTTAGGTCCATCAGCAAGATGGCATTGATAATACCCGCCAATCCATTTCACATCATTTACGTCAGTATCTTCATCAAATTGGAAGTCATCGGCCGGATAAGCATAAAATGGAAAGGAATCATCCCATTGTGCAGCGAGTAAGCTCACATGATTCATTCCATTGTCCCAAACAACATCCTCGCTTTGAGGCATCGCATAATTTATCTTTTTTTCATTAGCATAGTCTGTGGCCATGTAGCTTAATCCATTTGATCCACTAAATACAGGCGATGTCAAAAAACTCGACAATAATAGCATTCCTATGATAGCTATAGCAAATACATTTCTTTTCATTTTATCTACTCTCATTTATATCTATTATGTATTAAGTATTATATTTATATATTTATAAATCTTTCTATAACCAATTATTGCAAAATACCAATATTAGAGATTAGAAAAATTTATATATAACTTTTATATATGCTGGAAAATAATATTATTGGATGGGAACACCCCCAAACATTTTATTTTTCACCTCCCTTTATTCTATTTTCCCATCCAATATTATCCATTATATTCTTTATTTAGGAAAGATAAGACTTATATCCTAAAGAATTTATAAGCTAAAGAGTTAGAAAATGACCAGAATTCTATATGGCGTATGTGGCGAAGGAATGGGACATGCAAGTAGAAGTAGAATACTGATAAATTATCTTAAGAAACAAAAACATGAAATTAAGATCATTGCAGGCGGTAAAGCTTTTAATTTTTTATCAAAAGATTTTGATGATATGTTTAAGTGCGAATGGCCAGGAGTTGTATACAAAAATAATAAGGTTAGGATAGTTCACTCGATACTGCGTCTTTCATATAGAACAATTTTAGGAACATTACCAAATTTATTTCAAATAAGTAAAATAATTAAAGAGTTTAAACCAGATTTATTGATTACTGACGCAGAGCCAATTGGTTTCAATGCAGCAGTTTTTAGTGACATAAAGCGCATTAGTATCGATAATCCTCAGGCAGTAGTATACAAGAAATATAAAGTAAAATTTAGAGAAACCCCTGCATGGTTGTTTCTGAGTTTTGCATTAAAGATCTCCATATTTGGTGCTGATAAATATATAATCTATGATTTCTTTGATGAACAGATGAAAGATGAGAAGATAATGTTTCTCAAACCATTGATTCAGGAGGGAATACTCAAACAGAAAACAAAATATGGCGATCATGTTTTTGTATATCAGACATCAATTTCAAATGACTATCTTTTTGAAGTTTTAAAAAAAATTAATGAAAAATTTGTTGTTTATGGTATGAACAAAGACGAAACAGATAGAAATCTAACGTATAAAAAGTTCAATGAGAAGGATTTTTATCGAGATATATGCAGCTCAAAGGCAATTATTTCAAATGGCGGTTTTACAGTTATCAGTGAAGCGTTATTTCTAAAAAAACCAATTTTAGTATTACCTATTCATCATCAGTTTGAACAAATTTTAAATGGCAAATTTGTAGAAAATTTGGGAGCAGGTGCTTCACATCTAAAATTTGATGAACAGCGTATAAAAGATTTTTTCAAAAATCTTGATACATATAAAAAGAATTTAAAATCATATGATCCTGGAAAACAAGAAGAAATTTTAAAACAAATTGAAAAAGAGATTGTAACGTTAATTAAATAATTTCAATCAATATCGAGCTTGTAACCAAATTTGACAAAATACTCTTTCATGATTTTAAAAATAAATTTTTTGAGATGGACAGTGCTTGGGTCAAGATTTGTTTTTCTTGGTTGAATATAGGTTGTAAAATCCATATTCGCATCAATTTTCATGTCCAAAGATTCCATAATCTTGCCCATAATCTTATTTGGAGATTTACACAATTCTTCATAGGTTACATCGATATAATCCTCTTTTAGAAGTTTATGAATATTTTTAAGATAATAATTTGTGGATCTAGTAGAATATAAAGTAAGTAATATCATCCCTATTGAAGAAATTGAATTTGCAAAAGGTTTCAAAATATAACGTAAAAGAAGATTATTAAAAACTCTATTGTAAAGAGTCAAGAGTTGAGCCATATAGGGACTGTATTCGTTTATTAAAAATCTAATAGCTTTTATTATTGAACTTAAAGTTTTG
>CAZYFW010000133.1:0-3461 GCA_964646685.1 uncultured Thermoplasmatales archaeon | reverse complement strand
AAATTGAGGAAAGCTATTTGAATGGACACCCAGAAAAGCGGCTGGTCAATAATGCCCACTTCCGTTTTACAGGTATCGAGGGAGAATCCCTAAATCTTAGACTTGATGAAAAAGGAATTGCTGCCGCTACTGGCTCTGCTTGTTCTTCAAAAAAACTACAAGCATCTCATATATTGCTTGCCATTGGATTGGATCCAGCTGAAGCACATGGATCACTTCGTTTTTCGCTAAGTAGAGAAAATAAGATGGATGATATCAAATATGTTTCAAAAATATTGCCCAAGATTGTTAAGGATCTAAGGAAAATGTCACCGTTATGGAATAGATAGAGGTTATGTATTATGAATAATGTTGATTATACTGAAAAAGTAAAGGATCATTTTTTTCATCCAAGGAATGTAGGTGAGATTAAAGATGCAGATGGTATCGGCACAGTAGGCAATCCTACTTGCGGAGATGTCATGAGCATCTATATCAGAGTTAAGGATGAACGGATCAAAGATATAAAGTTTAAAACTTTTGGGTGTGCCGCCGCAATTGCAACAAGCAGCATACTTACTGAAATGGCCAAGGGAAAAACGTTGGACGAGGCACTTAAAATAACGAGAGATGATGTTGCCAATGAACTTGGAGGATTGCCAGCCATAAAGTTGCATTGTTCAAATCTTGCAGCTGATGCTTTACGTGCAGCTATAGCAGATTATAGAAAGAAGAAGTGAGTGTATGGAATCGTATATCGCTATTGATGGATGGAGATCAAATATTCGTTTTTCTTCTGCCCACATCATACCTGAATATGAAAAATGTGGAAGGTTGCACGGGCATTCATATGCCGTTCATGTGAAAGTAGTTGGTGAACCAGATGATAAAGGCATCATACTAGATTTTTCTTTGTTGAAAGAGGCTCTTAGAGAAATTGTTAATAAACTAGACCATAAAGTATTACTTCCTGAAAAAAGTGGAATTGCTATCGAAAAAAAAGACGATAGTGTTAGTGTTACTGCTTTAAGAAAACACTATGTTTTTCCAAAAAATGATTGTGTGTTGTTGCCAATCCAGTCTACTTCTGCAGAAAACCTTGCACAGTATATTTTAGAGCAATTGATCAAAAAGATGTCTTTCAAAAAACAAATAAAAAGCATAGAAATCGGCGTAGATGAGGGATTTGGGCAAGGTGCAAGGATATCAGAAACATTAAGAGGTAACTGATTTTTCATGACAAAAAAAGCAGTTTGTCTTATCTCTGGAGGTATCGACTCTTGTGTTACTGCATTTATTGCAAAAAGTAGAGGCTATACTGTCTATGCATTATCTTTTGACTATGGCCAACGACATAAAAAAGAAATTGATTGCGCAAAAAAGATTGTTTCTTCAGTTGATGCAAAAAAACATGTTGTTTTTGAAATTGATTTAGGATTATTTGGCGGATCCTCACTTGTGGACAAATCTTTAGATCCAGAAAAGAATCAGGAACTAGAAGATATAGGTAAAACTATTCCTTCAACGTATGTGCCAGCACGGAATACAATTTTTTTATCAATGGCCCTTGCTTATGCTGAAGTTGTTGATGCTGATGCAATTTTTATTGGTGTAACCGCTACAGATTACTCTGGTTATCCTGATTGTAGGCCTGAATATATTGAGGCGTTTAAGAAAATGGCGAATCTTGCAACTAAAAAAGGTGTTGAAGGAAATCCTATTGAAATATATGCTCCATTGATAAGTTTACCAAAAGCGGAGATAATAAAAAAAGGGATGGATCTTGGTGTTCCTTTTGCAAATACCTGGTCCTGTTATCAAGGGGATGACAAGGCCTGCGGCAAGTGTGATTCATGCTTGTTGAGATTAAAAGGATTTCAAGAATCTGGTAACAAGGATCCACTAGTTTACAAATCTTTACCAGACTGGTACAAATAGATACTTGTGTGATTAGTTTCTGTTTTTTTCTCGATAGTAGTCATAAAGATCTAAAGCAATTGGTATGGAAATAAGAATGGCTATAAGTATAAATAAACAAACTAGACAGTCCTCGTGCACATTATTTACCGTTGGGGGCTTTGGACTATCTCCCGTAAATCTACCATTTGTAAGATCATTGAAAAAAAGATTAATGGTTCCAATCCAAGGTAACTCTGATCGTGCTTTTCCAGATATCCATTCTAGTTTGATAGGTTGAGGGCAGATGTCACTGACTTGGTCACATAATTGATTGCTGTGTGGATTGTCCCCCTTTGTGATGAATCCAGAATTAGACCAGTCTGGAGTGACGGCACCACCTGATGGAGTTTTGATGCCTAGCTCAGGAACATATAATGATCTTTGCCTTGTGATATTATATTCCTCTATTGTGTATAGATTTCCACTTTCGTTGATCTCAACATCAACCCAGCACATTGATCGATGGATAATTTGATCTTCGTCAGTGTCGCCTAATTTTCGATAGACTATAACATCTCCATACAGCCCATAAGTATGAATTGCGTTATTGCCTTGTTCTATCGCTTCACAATAAGGTACAACATCATCTCTATTGTTTACTTTTACTAGCAAAACCATGTCACCCGCATCAATGGTACCAAGTCTTCCGTAGGGTTCATCCTCATGCATCATACTGCCCGATTCAATAGCAACCATGGGCGCTCCAAACCACTGCCCAGTATAAGCCCATAATGCTGTTAAAATGAGTAATACGGCAATCAATGCAACAAGGATGTCTCTTAATAGCGATATCTTTCCATTGTCACTACGCCAAAACCGTAAAAACAAGTTTTTGATACTTTTTATATCCATTTGGTTCACTATCTCTTAATGTCTTTCTTTTGTGATATGATGGTTTTTGTTAGAGCACCACATATTGGACAAGTCTTTATATTCTCATTGAATTTTTTTCCGCATCCCGAACAGCGGTAAGTCCATTTAAAACTTTTTGTTATTCCATCTTGGCTAATAGATTTGAAGTTGATGTTTAACGCATGAGCAACATTTTGTATAGAATAATCATCTGTTAAAATGGTTACATTCTCCTCATTTTCTTGGTTCATTTCTAGTGCAAGTGCAAGGACTTCGATATCTGCTTTTGATAGCCTGTTGATATCCCCACTTTCTGTTGCTACCTCATGGATCTTTTTTATCGACTCTTTTGTTGGATCACATATTTTAAGACCCTGTTCTTGCAAAAAGAGGAATGTTCGGTAGTCTCGTCCGCCAGGTTGTAGTTCATGAGACACACCAGATGTTGTCACCGTGTTGTTTATGCCTAAGGTCAACGGTTTTCCGGAAAGAATTGCTGACGTATCAAGGATAAAGATCGGTGTTTTTTTTCTGGCAGTCATGATAAACCAAGGTATGGTATCTTTTCCTATTTTATATTAACGTGTTACTTAGAAAAAAAGAAAAAAGAGTGGTGGCTCTAAGTATGTTGTGAACCACTGGCAAAGGGCCAAATCTCAATCCAGTTTGTG
>CAZYFW010000132.1:0-3612 GCA_964646685.1 uncultured Thermoplasmatales archaeon | reverse complement strand
TTTCAGGAGGATATGTTCCAGGAACGTTAACTATGATGCTCTTCAGCCCAATGTTTGTCAGATAATTCCATAGCGCAGGGACTTTTCTGTAGCTGGATGTTATTAGATGTGTTTCAACAGTGTCTGTTGTTTCAAAACCATAGATGCTATGTTTACCAGGGTTGCAACCAGTTACAATTGATGTCCATGCAGGTGCACTGAATGGGGGGATGGTAGAAGCAAGTTTTCCCCAGGTGCCTTTTTTTCGTAATCTATCAAAGTTTGGTAATTTACCATCGTTCATCCAAGGCTCAATCAAGTCTGGTGTTGCACCATCGATGCCGATAACTATTACCTTTTGCATGATTTGCCGCCTCTGAATGTAATCGTTGTGTTATAAACATTTCTTGGAGAAAATAAAGTTGGAAGCATCTCAGAATAATTTCACTTACTCATGTGTTTTTTTATCAATGATTTTATTGTTCCAGATGTACCAAGCGTTTCAATCCCTACCTTTTGAGAAGCAATAGTGTTGATAGATTTTAATAACTCTATAGTACGATCTTTTTCCGTGTGTTTGCATCGAACAATACCTTGCTCTCCATTAAATCTTGTAAGGCATATGCCTAGTTCCTTACAATCTACCTCAAAGCGTGATTTGCATTGATTTCTTAATGCATTTATTACTTCTTGACGATCAATAGTTTTAACTTTTGCTTTTTGTTCGATCAAAAATCCGACGTATCTACGCCGCCTTCCGTCTTTGATGATGTATTACACCTCAAATTTGTTTTTAATCGGATTCAATGCGAGGTGCCAAAAGGTATGTGACATGTCCCTTTTTATCAGCAATGTCAAACTCTACTTTAATCGGATTGTCATTACCAATCTGAATCATTACTGGGTCATCGCCTTTTACTGGTTTGATCATGTTGCTGAAATAGTCAATGGAAAAGAGACTTCTGCATTTGTTCGGTGCAGTTAATCCAACGAGTAAATCCTTTGGTAATTTCAGATTAACGGTGTCGGTGTCTCCCTCAGCAAATAACTCAAAATTATCTTTAGTAACGGTTAATGCCAAATGGTCTGAAACTGCTTCAGAAGCACGTACACCTTGAGTGAGTTCAGATGCCTTTATGACTACTTTTCCCGGTAGATCGAGATTCGGCATCTTTGGGTCAGGCATTCCTGCAGTGTCAATAAGCCCCATTTTTCTAACGAGATTGCCAATAGATATAATCAGTCGATTTGCCTCTTGATCATACTCGAGTGAGACTATGTCTCCAGAACTTGAAAGACGCATGATGCCACCAAGTTTATCCATGTCTATTCCAAGCTCCATTTCGTCTGCCTTGAATTCATCAAATGCCTTGCTCTTTATCTCTAAGTCAACCATAGCAACATGTGCAGGATCAACAGCTCTAAGCGAAATTCCTTTTGATGTAATATTGAATTTTGCTTCGTTAACCAATGGAGATGTTACGTCTATTATACCTTTTAGTACTTCTGATTTTACCTTTGCATTAAACATGTTTTTTTCCTCCCCGATACAGTTTTTATAAGATGGATTTGTAACATAAATAAATACAATTTGTGTTTATAATGATGACGGTATTTCACTCATTTACTAGTATTTAGTATAATGTGTCAATAATGAATATCCAATGAAGCCTGTTTCTCTGTTCCTGTGTTCAAACCATCCTGCACTCATGCCCCTCCAGCCGGCATAGCCGATGAAACCAATGGCTGTTATGGAATGGTTTCCCTCAACACTAATTGGATCAGTATTCTGTCCAGCTGGAGTAATTACTGGATTTATTTCGGTTAATGCATTCGCATCGTTTGTGTATTTGCAATAAACTCGTGGAATTACATTCAAACCAAAGAATCTATATTTAAGTTCTATCCATTTAAAGAGTTTATACTTGAAAAGTATAGTAAATGGAATATGAAATGATAATGGAGATTTCCAATGAAACCCTTTTCCAGATGATTTAATTTCTGAAAAAAAACTCCAATTTTTTAAAAAAGAACAGTTGAAAACAAAATCCTGTATTTCTGCATCATTTTTCAACAAATCACTGCATTTGTCAAGGATTGCATCTCCAAAGTCTTCTCCTGCATCTAATGTGATTTTTATTGGTTTGATGGATCCATCAGGACTGCATCTATATACTGTGGTTTCCATTGTTTCTTCTTCGTAAGCAGAAACAGTAACTAGTCCAGAAAAAAGAAGTATTATTAACGCTGTAGATACTTGCACCTTTTTACAACTG
The DNA here is from genome assembly GCA_964646685.1 of uncultured Thermoplasmatales archaeon. Taxonomy (GTDB): domain Archaea; phylum Thermoplasmatota; class E2; order DHVEG-1; family DHVEG-1; genus CAZYFW01. The sequence continues at coordinate 1,357 of CAZYFW010000132.1, read as the reverse complement.
TACGCATAAAGTTATACCCCAATTACCATAAGTTTGTTATATTAATATTACATTATTAATATAAATAGTTTTTTTAATCTTCTCTCCATTTTTTCCCACATTTGACACATGTATAAAATCGACTCTCTGGCTCATCACTTCCTCTCATCTGCCGGAGAATCCAAAACGCTTCATTATGTCCACACTTTGGACAGGGAATCCTGGTCTTCGGAAGCACTGTTGTTTTATCTTTATTTTCAATGATTGTTACTTCCTTCTTTTTTTGCTTGCTGACAACTACATTGCATCCCTGTTTTTTCTTTTTAAAACCACATTTATTGCATACAAAACTATCATCTTTTGGATACATGAGCACCTTACACTTTGGACAAAACATAATTTTTACATCCTTAATACGTTTTCAATAATCTTATCGTGATCAAATGATAACTCAGGTAACTGATTCACATCAAAAAACTTTGCGTCAGATGCATCATCACCGCTTTTCAGCTCTCCGCCTTTAATATCTAATTTATAGACAATAGTGACGGTATGTCCTCTTGGATCTCTATTTGGATCTGAATACACACCGATTGTTTTATCTACGGTTGTTTTCAAACCCGTTTCTTCAAGCACCTCCCTAGCAACTGCATCCTCCGTTTTTTCGCCATACTCTACAAATCCACCAGGCAATGCCCATTTCCCTTTGAATGGATCTTTTTTTCTTTTAACTAGTAAAATCTTCCTATCTTTAATTATAATGCCATCCACAGTGAGTTTTGGAAATCTAATGGTCATGAGTAAAAAGAATAACATCTATAATATTTAACATTTAACGAAAGTATCCCGATGATTACTTCATAACGATATTTCATTAGAATCTTTTCATGGACTCCCAAAACGATGGTAGTTCCTTTTGCAATTCTGTTTTCCATATCGTAAATGTAGATTCATCAATTTCTTCTTCTCTTTTCCCATTTCTAAAAAATTTTGTGCGGTTCTCCATTAGCATCCCTTCGTTACCCTTCTTCATTTATGAGAAAAATTATAATGAGTTCATGGCTTATGTATCTTTTTCGCAGATGAATGTGTAGACGAATATGTAGGTTTTTTTGCGTGATTTGATAATATCTTATTCAGTAAAGTACAAAAACTATAAAGATATTCCAACTCTTCAAATGGGCTCGTGGTCTAGTTGGTTATGACGTCGCCTTGACATGGCGGAGGTCGAGTGTTCGAATCTCTCCGAGCCCATATGTCTTTTATGAATAGGCTGGGAATACTGCGCGGACTGAAACGATAGTGTAAGACCCGCAGATGGAGAAGCCGTCTAGCTTTTTTAGTATTTTTAGGATATGTTCTTTCTGTTGCGTGCGGC
>CAZYFW010000131.1:0-3667 GCA_964646685.1 uncultured Thermoplasmatales archaeon | reverse complement strand
TGCCAGACATCCTCAACAATAATTTGTGCCAGTTTATCAGTTATTTGAATATCATTTGTTTTCAAAATTTTTTTAAGATATGATAAATGCATATCTTTTGTACCGATAAACTCCTTTCCACGGAGCCCCATGAACAGTTCTTGGGTTCCATATCCCCATGCGCATAATAGTTTGTTTAAGTCTATAGTTAATCTTGGTAAATGTTTCTTCAACGAACTATACATACATATAGAAATAAATGAAAAATTTACTAGAGTTTCCCCTAGGTCAAAAAATATTGCTTTTATGCCATCGTTTTTATTCATCTACCTCGCCTGCAATATAAATATTAATTAATAGTAGAATTGATACACACCGACTGGAGAACCAATCATAAATAATTTTTTTGGATTTTCTCGCAAATTAATTCTTTTGTTGAACAATTCTAACTCTCTTTTTGCATATCGTTGTATGACTTCCTCTTCACTTTTATAAATCTTATCTAAAGCCTCTCCTTTATGGAGTAATTTTGCCAATAACGACAGAGAGATCAGAGTTATAAGTTCATTAGTATCCCAATTACTATATGTAGAACCATTTTGAGAATATAGAAATACAGATCTTGACATCTTTCCTGGAAGCCATCCTCCTGAAAACTGAAATTTTGTATGTCTTATATGTACATCTATTTCTGGCAGATTTTTAATCGCCTTTAAGCCACTATCAGTCGCAATCCATTCTTCGTTATAGTCAAATAAAAAATGTGTACAAAATTCTCCATCTCTTGTAGATTCTGTAATATCATCTAAAATAGTCTTTAATTCATAGTTTTTATTTATGTACATACAAGAGCAAAAAACATTGTTTTCAATTCCATAGTTTTTAATTAAAGGTGCACCCTCTTCAATGGAACAAATAACATTATTAAATTCAGTTTGCCCACGATCTCTATTATAGGAAGTATGTATCATTATGCAACAAGTTTTAGCTCCCAATAATCTCAATATATGCATAAATTTAATAACATACAATGGCCCTTCAAACTGAGGATTAATGTTTTTATTAAAGGCACATGTTGAACGGCTGCCATCAAGTGCTTCATATATTACCAAATTTTTAAATTCTGAAAAAGCCGTATCAACACTTAGATCCATATTTATATTTTTAACAATTGTATGCCAGATGTGGCAAAATTTTTCTTTAACCTCTGAAGGAGGCTCCATCAACTTGTTAATATTAAGATCTACAAGATAGTCTTGACTATCCAGCATATATTTCATTAAGCACTCCTCACCATTACGGAAAAATTACGCTTGTTATTCTTAAATAGTATATAAATCTTTAAGTTTAAACAAGGTTATAATTGTGTTATTTTTAAAAAGCGAACCATCTATATAAGAGTATTTTGATATTGTATTGACATGAATCCGCTAGTATATATATCACTTTTTGCTGCAATAGTTAGTATAAATATTGCATTTTATATATATTTTTTAAATCCGAAAAAAAATACAAATAGAGTTTTTTCACTTCTTGTACTGTTTTTTGCAATTTTTTGCATTAGCGAATTTATGGTTAGAATATCAGAAACAGGAGAATTGGCCCTACTCTGGGGCAGAATTGGATATAGTCTATTCATCATCTTCTCCATCTTGGGTCTTCATTTTTCGTTAGTTTTTCCGCGGAAATATCCAAATTATGAAAATATTTTTACAAAATACAAATATTTGTTACCCTCTATATATGTGACGGGAGTTATTCTTGTTATCTACTTGAATATATTAATCTCAGTTCAGAATGTTAAAATGAGCGAGTGGGGATATAGAGTTATTTTAGAAGGAGTAACCGCATTTCCAATTTATTGGTTTTTATTTTGCGGTTTTTTTACAGTATTTAATTTAGCCCATACATATTTTAAAAAAAGTATTACTATCAATGAGAAAAGACAAATTCAATTTTTAACCATAGGCATTTTAATACTAGTAACATTCAGTTTAGGAACAAATCTTATTCCTCCTTTATATAGCATGTCTGTATTTCCCATGACTACTGTTTCTCTCATGCTTTTCTCATTTATAGTTGCCTATTCTATGATAAAATATAAACTAATGAAACTTACAACAGCAGAAACTGCAGATGTTGTTTTAGATACCATGACTGATTCATTGATAGTCGTTGATGAAAATGAAACTATTGTTAACTTAAATAAGGCATCTCTATATCGCTTAGGTTACGCTAAGGACGAATTAGTGAACTCTCCTTTAAAATCTATAGTTGACCGGCCAAGTCTCAAATCCTCAGTTATAACAAAAGTTATGAAAAATGGAAATGTCAAAGATATTGAAACTGAGTTTATTACAAAAGAAGGAAAAAAGATTCCAATGAATGTTTCAGCTTCTGGCATTTATGATGATAGTGGAAAGTTTGAAGGCATTGTCATTGTGGCTAGAGATCTTACTGAGACAAAGATTTTTATTCGAAAACTGGAAGAGGCGAAAACTAAATTAGAGGATAGAGTACAAGAAAGAACAGCAGAGCTTGAAAAATCTAAAAATAGGATTGAACTACAGAATATTCAACTTAAAAAACTTGATCAGTTGAAATCCGAGTTTCTCAATATGACTTCTCATGAGCTACGCACGCCCATGTCTTCGATTAAGGGCTATGTTCAGATGATGTTAAAGCAAACCCTAGGTAATACTAGCTCTAAACAACGTGATGCTCTCAATGTTGTTTTGCGGAATACAAATCGTCTAGATGATCTTATTCAGGATATACTTGATGTTTCTCGTTTAGAATCAGGAACAATGAGGTTTATCCCTGAAAAGACGGATGTAAGACTTCTATTGGGAGAGACGGTTGGTACTTTGCAGTCTTCTGCAGATCTGAAAAATATCAAGATTAACGCTGAGATTGATTTACGGATTCCTAAACTGGATGTAGATGAAACACGGATAAGTCAGGTTTTATTTAATATATTAGATAATGCGATTAAGTTTTCTCTGGATGATTCCAATATTAATGTTCGTGCCATGAGAAAAAGTGATGATGTTTTGTTTGAGGTTCGGGACTTCGGGCGAGGAATACCAAAGACTAAACATAAAAAGATATTCGAGATTTTTTATCAGGTAGACTCGGGCATAGATCGTAAATATGGCGGTGCTGGTCTAGGTCTTGCTATTAGTCGTGGCATTGTTTTGGCTCATGGTGGTCGTATTTGGGTTGATAGTAATGCGGGCGGGGGCAGTAGTTTTAAGTTTACTCTTCCAATTAGACCTGTTCAGGATGTTGAGGGTAAATTTAAGGAAGTTGACATGTTTGGTGTAAATAATAAATCAAAGTATTGAAAAAATTTGATTTATTTTTTTCGATTTCTTATGATTATGTATTATAGTAATAGTAAATATTATATCCTACTATACAATTACAAAAGTAATTGTTAAACATTACATAGGATGGGTTGGTAATTTAAATAAAATTGATAATGAATTAATTATGCTTTCACTTTCTTTTGATGTATCTCCTAATACGCTTCCAGTTCCTGTATTTTCTAATTGTGCTGAAAATGAATCACTTGAATTTTTTACACTTCCACCACCAAAAGCAATATTTGCACTGCTTAATAATGTAGCTACTGACCCAGCCATAACTGCCATTCTTGCAAAAGCTGTATATGGGTCTCCTTTCC
>CAZYFW010000130.1:0-3679 GCA_964646685.1 uncultured Thermoplasmatales archaeon | reverse complement strand
GATATAAAAAGAGTTCATACACTACACATTCATCTGGATTACCGCCGTGTTTCTTTTGCTCTTCTAGGCTTACGGCCCCTCCTGTTTTTGCATGCATGATTTTCTTTGTTGATTCTTTTGAAGAATCAGTAAGAAAGATAGCGCTTTCTGGTTTTGATGATGACATCTTTTCTCCTGTTAACCCAGTTATAAATCGATGAAAAGTTGCAGATGGCTGGAGGAATCCATACCCACCAAATTTAGGTTCTGTCAGAGCCAATTGCTCATCTATATGCTGAATATCTTGCTCCTCTGCATCTTCAATGTAGATTGCTTTGTAATCTGTAATACGTTTGAGTTTTGTAAATTTCAGAGAATGTAACGTTTTTTCTGCATTATCAAGAAGTTTCTTGATGTTTTCATCAACTTTTACAAAAACTCCTATTTTTTTGTCTTTGGTAACTGTAACGTTGTACAATCGATGGGACTGCGCAATATCTCGACTAAGTCGCATGTGCGGATCCTGATCAACACCAACGGGAACTAATGTTGGCCTAACGCCTCCAAATTTCTTAAGTTGCACATGGAGAATATCGCCTGTTTGTACAAGCGGCGAAAATATGTGTGTCATATTACTTGAACCATTAAATCCATAAGTAGCAAGCATCTGAGACCAGTTTACTTTTTTACCCAAAATGTATGCTAAATCTTTTACGTCCTGATGTTTGGATTGAAAATATATGCGACATTTCTCTGGTTTTAGTCCAAGCGCAATGTAATTTGGGATGTATTCATTCAATGCAACGTCTTTTGTTTCTTCTAAAGTGTAGCCTCTGGTAGCAAAGGCCTCAATGTCCGCAACAGCAATGAAGATATCTGCACCGATGCTCTGGTAATAAATCACTTCATCAATAACCATCTTATGACCAAGATGCATTTTTCCCGAGGGCATAAGTCCTGTAAGAATAGCCCAAGGCCTCTTTTGCTTTACAGCTTCATGTATTAATTGGAAATCTCGATGGCCAAATATAACACCTCGTCTGAGCAGTTTATGTGGATGCGGCAAATCTGTCCACAATTGATCTGTGAACTCTTCAATGCCAAATTCATCACGAAGCTTTGCATAATCTTGATAATTTGTTGAACTCCAGGGATCTATCTTCATATTTACACAACTCTAAAACAGGCAGTGTTTCAAAAACTTACCGTTCTTTTTTATCATTTCTCTTAACGTTTTTTACAAAATTAATATAATCTTCTTCAGAATCGAAAATAAATGGTATTCCTTGAAACCTGCAATCTCTGCAAACATATTTTGAAGTTAAACCTGACAATAGGCCATCTCTTAAAGAACCCTGACGTAAATTTGTACTTCCACATCTGGAACAAGCTGTTATTTGCATAATATCAAGACGCTGAGGGGGAGATTCGAACTCCCGCTCCCCAGATGGAGAACCGGCTCTCAAGGCCGGCGCGTTAGGCCGAACTTTGCTACCTCAGCATAGTTAAAACTAGCACTTGTAAACAAAACTGAATAAAAAGAGTTTTTGTCTTATTTAAGATCTTAAAACAATCTCTATATTAACTCCATCGGGAACTTGTATTCTCATAAGTTGACGGAGTGCTCTATCGCTGGCATCAAGGTCAATGAGTCTTTTATGAATTCTCATCTCCCATCGATCCCATGTTTCGGTTCCCTCACCATCAGGGGATTTTCTACAAGGAACCTTGAGATGTTTTGTTGGCAAAGGGACAGGACCGCCAAGGGCAACACCAGTTCGCTCTGCAATCATCTTAATCTGGTTACAAACTTCATCGAGTTTTTTTGCATCGGTACTTACGAGTGATATTCGTGCTTTCTGTGCCATTCAATGTGCTCCAACATTTTAATAAACAAATAAGAAGAAAAAGGAAAGGAGGCCTACTTAGCCTCTTCTACATCAAGACAAATACCAGCAGCAACAGTTTGTCCCATATCACGAATGGCAAATCTTCCAAGCTGAGGAATCTTCTTAGATGGTTCTATAACCATGGGCCGTGTAGGAATAATCTTTACAATAGCTGCATCACCAGTTTTGATAAAATCAGGGTTTTCTTCTTTTACCTGACCGGTTTTTGGGTCAAGTTTTTTCTGTATCTCTTCAAATCGGCACGCAACTTGTGCAGTATAACAGTGGAATACTGGCGTATAACCTTTGGTAATAACTGACGGGTGATTGAGCACCATAATCTGTGCAGTGAATGATTTTGCAACAGTTGGTGGATCATTTGTTGGTCCTGCAACATCTCCTCTTCGGATTTCGTTTTTGGAGACGCCTCTAAGATTGACGCCGACATTGTCGCCAGGCACTGCCTGAGCTATCTGTTCATGATGCATTTCAATGGTTTTTGCTTCACCTGTGACACCGCCAGGTTTCATACTTGGTTTAAAGATGAGTTGTTGTCCAGGTTTCATGACACCACATTCGATTTTTCCGACAGGAACGGTACCGACACCTTTTATTGTATAAACATCCTGGATAGGCCATCTGAGTGGTAAGTTCGTTGGCTTTTCAGGAAGTATAAAATTGTCGATTGCTTTCAAAAAGGTATCTCCGGACCACCAGTCGAGTTTGCCTTTTTCTTTGACATTGTCACCAGTAAATGCAGAAACAGGAACATACTGTATTTGATCGTCTTTATAACCAACACTTTTTGCAAGTTTGTCAACTTCGGCTTTTACTGTATCAAATCGGGCTTTATCATAAGGTGGTTTAGTATCATCCATCTTGTTGATTGCAACGACCAACTGCTTGACACCGAGTGTTCGTGCAAGGAACATGTGCTCTTTGGTTTGAGCCATGACACCATCTGGAGCTGCAACAACAAGGACAGCAGCATCAGCCTGAGATGTTCCGGTTATCATGTTTTTGACAAAGTCTCGGTGACCTGGAGCATCAATAATGGTAATATAATATTTATCAGTGTCAAATCGTTTGTGAGCTACGTCAATCGTTACTCCTCTCTCTCGCTCTTCTTTCAATTGATCAAAGATCCATGCGAGTGCAAAACTCTCTTTACCTTTTGCTTTAGCTTCTTCTCTAAATTTATCGACCATGTGCTTTGGGAATTGTCCAGTTTGCAATAATGTTTGACCAACTAAAGTTGATTTTCCATGATCAACATGACCAATAATTACTAAATTCATATGTGGTTTATTTGCCATAGTTTTCTACCTCCTTCAAGACAAATTCAATTTTAGTATATAGTTTTTCCTATATGTGCCGAACTTTCTTAAAGTTTGATAGCGTATAAACTTCCCATTTATAAGACTTACTCTATAGATATTAACTAAGAAAAAGAGTGGGCTCGGAGAGATTTGAACTCTCGACCTTCCGGTTATCAGCCGGATGCTCCAACCAACCTAAGCTACGAGCCCAATATATATTAATTACGTACCTATAAAAATGCAAAAACATGCATTTTATAGATATCATATTTTTCATAGTGATTAGATTGGAAATTGAGTAATAAAATCTGATTAAAATAGTTTACTCACCAAAAATACAATAATTTTCAACACTACAAAAAAACAATAAATAAAATATTTCAATTTTGGTAGCTTCTGGGTAAAATAATATATAGAGTCTCATCATCACTTAATAATCACTAATAAATCTTAAATGGAGGAATATTAGAAAAATGAAAAAATCAATTATTG
>CAZYFW010000129.1:0-3720 GCA_964646685.1 uncultured Thermoplasmatales archaeon | reverse complement strand
GTGTTGAAATTATGAATTTGAAAAACCAGGAGAAACTTAATTCGGGATATCACACATTCAAAAACCTCCAAAAATGTTTATATCTGTGTAATATGTTAGAGTAGTAACTATGGACGAAGTAAAAAAACGATATTTAATTACAAAGGGATAACTACCTAAAAGTGGAAGTGGCGGAAAAGCAACCCCCAAAGAAAAGATTGCATTTCTAACTATACTTATAGTAGTGATTGCTGTTATTATAATATACATTAGGTTTTTCTGACTATCTCCAAAAATGTTAATATCACATAGTTGATTCTTATGGTTATATTGAAGTGATATAATGAAACTCTTGGGTAAAATTTCGATTTTTTTTGCAACACTTTCAGCAGTTATTATCCTATTTGGATTTGCTTTTCTTTTTGTTACAAATGGCGATATAAATACTGCTCCTTTGGCATATACAATCACTGCATGGCTAGGAATATTTTCAATAATTCTAGCAATCATCGGAATAGTTATTGGGGCAATTGCTAGATTTGGAAAAGAAAAAGATAAATTAGGACCATATGCAATAATAATTGGAATTTGCTGCTCTTTAGCCTTTCCGCTCTTAGTATTTGCATCTTTCTTGAGAGGAGCATTATAAGCTTGTTGATTCTTATGTGAGTGATGGGATGGATGAGAAACCTGCAAATAATAAATTACCACCTGAGGCTCTTTTTTTAATGGTACTTGGAATAAGTGTGATTTTAATTTTAAGTGTAATAATTGCTTATTTGGAATTGAACTATAACTTAAATATTGAAATTTATATCCTAATAGTTTTACCAATAGCGATCCTATTAGGTGTTTTTTGTTTGTATTATTTGTATAAAAAAGATGTAATGCCTCCTGATTCAAAGTTAAAAAAAGAGTTAGACCAAGTATTAGGAAGAAAGAAGAAGTAGTGTGATGGGATGAAAGTAAAGAAATTTGCTGCATATTTGTTTTTTTTCGTGGTGCTTTACATCCTCTCATTGTTTTACATATATGGAGGAGGTTATCATTGCGGCTGGAACCACGCCACAAATAAGCTCGATTGTTATATATCTCACTTGGGTATTGAGATATTAGTAGAAGATTGGTTTTATTATGGTACGATCTTGTTGATTTTAATTGTCGTTGTGTCCTCGGTATTGTTTTTGACGTGTTATAATTATCATAGAAAGAAAGAATAGTATCTGGGCATAAAATTATCTTTATGTTAAAATGTTTTATGTACAAAGACGACAAATTTATGTAATTCTTTCAGCATTGACAGATTCATGGAAATTCATTGCATCTATGGTCGCGACTGGGATTCAAACGTTTACATTATTTTAGGAGAAAAACCAACCATTATTGATACAGGTACCGGACTACATTCTAAAGAAGTTATGAATAAAATCACAGAATTCATAGATCTTAAAAAAATAACACAAATCATTCTTACCCATGAACATTTTGATCACTGTGGTGGAGTAAAGCACCTATTTGATGCAACAGACAATAAAGCAATAATAATGGCACATATTGATGCATCAAAAAAAATAGAACGAGGAGAAAGTCATTTTGCACGAATGCTAGGCTCAACCATGCCCAAGATACCAATCGATGTCAAATTAAAAGAAGGAGACATCCTCAAAATTGGAGATGAATCGTTTACCGTCTTACACACTCCTGGGCACACACCAGGTTGCATATGTTTGTACAGTGAAAAAAGTAAATCGCTAATCTCTGGAGATACAATATTTTCCAATGGATCTTTTGGAAGATATGATTTACCTGGCGGAAATCTAGATCACTTGAGAAAGTCTATTGAGCGTTTAAGCAAATTTGATATCGAAAATCTTTATCCAGGCCACGAAACCATTGTTGAGGGAGACGGCAACAAACACATGACCATGACATTGAAAAATATACAATATTTGATGTAACATGTCCAATCCAAAAGATATCCTAAATGAATTAAAATGGAGAAAGAGCTCTGAATTAGAAAAAGCAGAGATATGGTACATTCATAGAGGTGCACCTAACGATACAAAGATTATCTCTGGAAAAGAAGTTTTAAAGCTTGGAAAATCTTTCATGCAAACAAACACTGCAATGATTCCATATCATCGAGTTTTTAAGATAACATATGGAGAGGATATTATTTTTATGCGTTAAAAACGCAATTTTTTGTAAATTATGGGAAAAATTTATATATTACTTTTTATAAATAACATACTAGAAGCATAATGAATTTAGATAATTATAAGAAATGCCCCAAATGCGGGGAAGTAATGAAACAGATTCCTATCAAAAAGTTTGATGGAGCAGTTATTATAGAGTTGTACTGTGAAAACTGTGATGAATCGTTAACACTCTACCCAAATCGTGGTGAAGTGAAATTCAAAAAAGATTTGTTTTTTTAGAGAGATATATCTCTTTTATCTAAAGATATGTTTTTATTTTATCCACACATTTACTTAACTGATGAAAATAGTACCAATTGCATCTGACTCTCTCGGCGTACGATCAATGGCAACGCACGTGGAAACTAAAGATTGCAAGATTTTGATTGACCCTTCTGCAGCATTAGGCCCAAAAAGATATGGCCTACCTCCTGCAAAAAAAGAACTAGACATGCTTGATAAAACAAAAAAGGAGATAGCAAAAATTGCAGCGACCTGTGACATACTTACCATTTCACATTATCATTATGATCATTATGATCCAGATGAGACATTCTATAAAGGAAAAACTGTGTTTGCAAAAGATATTAAAGCAAATATCAACAAATCCCAAAAACAGCGAGGTACTGATTTTAAAAACAATGTAGAAGAATCCTGTAATTTAATATACAGCGATGATTCAACACACAATATTGGAAAAACTACAATTATCTTTTCTCCACCTTTCTTTCACGGTCCTGAAAATGTACGACTTGGTTATGTAATTATGACTACAATTGATGATGGACAACAAAGAATATTACATGCCTCTGACGTACAGGGGCCAGTAACTAAAACTGCAAAAGATTATATTATTGGTCAAAAGCCTGATCTACTTATCATGGATGGTCCACCTACAATCTTTATAGGGTGGAAGTTTAGCATGAAAAACTTGGAAGAGTCGTCAAATAATCTTATTGAAATAATTGAGAATTTAAAATGTGAGGTCATCCTTGATCATCATCTTCTTAGAGATTTGAAATATCTAGAAAGATTTCCTGAGCCGTACAAAAAGGCAGGAAAGAAGATAAAAACTTTCGCAGAATATATAGGTAAAGAAAACAATACCCTTGAATCTCATAGAAAAGAATTGTGGAGGAAATAGCATGGGATTTATCGAAAGATTGGAGAAAAATATTGCAAAACTTGAAAAAAGGATTGAAAAAGAGCAAATGAATATTACAGATTTGCAAGAGAAATGTGACGCTAAAAAGATTACAAAGGCAGAATTTAATATTAAAAAGAAACAACACGAGACAAAGATTCGTGCGATTGGTTCCAGGATGCGAGTTTTGCAGGGCGGATTGACTAAAGAAAAAAAGCATATTGAAGAAAGAGAAAAAGAAAAAGAAGAAAAAAAGAAAGAGAAAGAAGAAAAGAAAAACAAGAAAAGAAAGAAGAAAGAATGAAATATGTCTATTGTTGTTAAAAGAGGGGATCTTACTAAAATTCCCTGTGATGCTATCATAAATCCAGCTAATTCTTTTGGTTATATGGGAGGGGG
>CAZYFW010000128.1:0-3738 GCA_964646685.1 uncultured Thermoplasmatales archaeon | reverse complement strand
ACAATCCATTTATCTATTGATGGCATTTCTTCGTTCTTTTTTGCTGTCTGCGTCACTTGGTTCACCATGTTAGTAAAGTTCAACCATGTAGGATACATACCATATTTAAACATTTTTCAATATAATTTAATGCAATAAAGACCATAATAAAATTGAAACAATGCCAATAACGGCAAATGCAATCCAAATAATATAAATGATTCTTAATCGAGAGATCCACTTTGCTTTTTTCTCTGGTGTGTCAAAAAACCTTCCCAAAACTAGATCATCTTCTATTTTGTCCATGTTAAACCTTTTTTGCTTCCATAATTGCTTTAATTCGTTTTCTTCGGAAGAAATCTTCTCTTTCTCTTTCTTCCAGTTGCATCTCTATATATTTTCTAGTGGCATGAAGTTTTGGAATCAAATTGTTTTCCAGCACATTAACCCGTCGTTTGGTTTTTTCTATTTCAACAGCTAAACTCTTGATGCCTCCTTCCAGATCAGCAAGCTCAATAAGCTTTAAGAGCATCCGACTGAATTTCTTTTGTGTATCGTCAAATTTTGAACATGTTTCCAAAAATCCATAGGTCTGTTTTGGAGTAATTTTAAGATCATCGGTATTCATCTTAGGTATCTTTACACCCATGATGTTGTCATTCTCAAAAGATATCTCGCCAACTTCATCCATCAAGTAAGATATATCCTCAACTTTCTGTTCTCCCATAATCATCTGAGCTTCAATCAATGAAAGAAAAGCTCCTTTGAACCCTTCATCCATTTCTTTTGATAATTGGTTTCTTTTATCAATGATGGAAAAGAATCTTTCAACTAAAGCATCACGTTTTTCTTCCAACAATTTATGTCCTTTTTCAGCTAATGTAAGTTTTTTCCGAATTTCAAGTAGTTCCATTCGTGTAGGGCTTACGCCCTCAATTTTCTGCTCGACCATATTTATTTACTCTTTTCTTCTTGTTTTGAAAGATACATTTTGATGTATTTTTCATCAATTTTCTTTAATTCAGAGACCGGCAATCTAGAAAACAATTCCCAACCAATGCTAAGCGTTTGTACGATACTTCGATCCTCATGCTTTTCTTGTGTAACAAACTGTTGTTCAAATTCGTCAGCAAACTTCAAGAATTTCTGATCTCTTTCAGATAATGCATCCTCGCCGACAATTGCCACCAAATCTCTTAAGTCACAACCCTCAGCATATGCAGCATACAATTGATTTGATACATCAGCATGATCTGCCCGTGTTCTACCCTCACCAATGCCTCTATCCATCAGACGAGATAGACATGGAAGCACTGCAATTGGCGGGTAAATATCTTTTTTATGCAATCCTCTGTCCAATACGATTTGTCCTTCTGTAATATAGCCAGTTAAATCTGGGATGGGATGCGTTATATCATCGTCAGGCATTGTTAGCATTGGGATCTGAGTAATAGATCCTTTTTTACCTTTGATTCTTCCTGCTCGCTCATAAATCGTAGCAAGATCCGTATACATGTATCCAGGATATCCCCTTCGACCGGGAACTTCTTCTCTAGCTGCTGCAATTTCACGAAGAGCCTCAGCATAATTAGTAATATCTGTAAGAATAACAAGCACTTGCATATCAAGATCAAACGCAAGGTATTCTGCACAAGTCAATGCCATACGTGGGAGAATAACTCTCTCGATTGTAGGGTCATCAGCAAGATTCAAGAACATAACAGTTCGTTCAAGCGCGCCTGTATTTTCAAAATCTCTAATGAAAAGATTTGCTTCTTCAAAGGTGATACCCATTGCGCAGAACACAACAGCGAATTTTTCTTCTTTTCCAAGCACCTTTGCTTGTCGTGCAATTTGTGCCGCAAGTTCATTATGGGGCAAACCAGCCCCTGAAAAGATAGGATGCTTTTGCCCTCTTACTAGTGTATTAAGACCATCAATCGTAGAAATGCCGGTCTGAATAAATTCTTGCGGGTATTCTCTTGAGTATGGGTTGATTGGATTACCATTGACCTCTCTTCTATCTTCAGGAATAATTGGCGGTGCATTATCAATAGGATTGCCGGTTCCGTCAAAAACACGGCCAAGCATTTCTTTTGAAACACCGAGTTTCATTGTTTCGCCGATAAATCGTGCTGAGGTCTTATCGGTGTCAAGTCCTTTTGTTCCTTCAAATACCTGGACAATCGCCTTGTCCATAAGTGCCTCAAGAACTTGACCGGTACGTTCTTCACCGGAAGCTGTTTTAATCTTTACAACTTCATTGTAGGCAACATCTTTAATACCTTCAACAATCAACAGTGGACCAGCAACCTCAGAGACAGTCGTATATTCTATATCTTTATTGCTCATGATTATTTGCCTCCTTTTACAAGAATGGCAATCTCTTTATCCAACTCTTGTTCTATTGTTTTGAATCGTTTTTCAAATTCTTTATTTGGGATTTTACCCATCCGAGCAAGATTTTCTCTAGATTTCATAGCAATAATGTCATCCATATGAACGTCTTTATCGACTGCTTCTTGAATTTTATCTGAAAACTTTGACATCAGTCGTAGCATTTCATATTGTTTTTTGCTTGGGCAATATGTATCAATTTCATGAAATGCGCTTTGCTGCAGAAAATCTTCTCGTATCATTCGAGCGCTTTCTAAATAGGCTCTTTCTCTAGCTGGGAGCGCATCTGGACCTACAAGTTTTACAATTTCTTGAAGTTCCGATTCTTTCTGAAGTAGAGCCATTACCTTATTACGAAGTTTTAGCCAATCTTCTCCGGCATCCTTATGCCACCAGTTACTTACCTCATCAAGATGAAGAGAATATGATTTCAACCAGTTAATTGATGGAAAATGTCTTCGATCAGCCAAATCAGCATCAAGAGCCCAAAAGACTTTCACAATACGCAAGGTATTTTGAGCCACAGGTTCCGAAAAATCTCCACCGGGTGGTGAAACGGCGCCAACCACCGTAACCGATCCTTCCTTGTTTTTAGAGCCTAGCAGTTTTACTCTTCCCGAACGTTCATAAAATTCGGCAAGTCTTGATGCAAGGTATGCAGGATATCCTTCTTCACCAGGCATCTCTTCAAGTCGACCTGAAATTTCTCTCATTGCCTCTGCTAATCGAGAAGTGCTATCTGCCATTAATGCAACATCATATCCCATATCGCGATAATACTCTGCAATTGTTATACCAGTGTACACACTAGCATCTCGGGCAGCAACTGGCATATTTGACGTATTAGCAATAAGGACGGTCCGATTCATCAAAGGTTCGCCAGTTTTGGGGTCTTCCAATTTTGGGAATTCTCGCAATACATCTGTCATTTCATTTCCACGTTCGCCACAGCCAACATAAACAACAACCTGGGCATCACTCCATTTTGCTAATTGATGGAGCATGACTGTTTTTCCGGTACCAAAACCACCAGGTATAGCTGCGGTGCCGCCTTTAGCAACTGGGAAAAAGGTATCGATGACTCGTTGGCCTGTAATCAGTGGCAAAGTCGGATCGCATTTCTCTGCTACAGGTCGTGCTTTTCTAACCGGCCACCGTTGCAGCATCTGTAGTTTGACATCACCGTTATCAGTTGCAACAATTGTAATGTCCTCTTCGATCGTATAATCTCCCTCTTTTTTTACAGAAAGCAGTTTTCCATTCACGCCTGGAGGAACAATAATCTTATGAACAATAATGGAAGTTTCTTGCACTTCTCCAATAACGTCACAACCCGTTATTGTATCGCCTGGCTTTGCCACG
>CAZYFW010000127.1:0-3743 GCA_964646685.1 uncultured Thermoplasmatales archaeon | reverse complement strand
GTTCTTCAAATTGGTAGAAGATTTTTTATTGGGAGATTTTGGCTTTGATGAAAGACATCTAGCTCTTTATTTCAGTGGCGGCAGGGGGTATCATTGCCATGTAAAGGATCCAAAAATCTTCAATCTTGACAGCAACGAAAGGAGAGAGATTGTTGATTACATTACGGGAAGAGATATCAGAGATTCGTTGATATTTCACGATGAAGTTACAGGTACAAAACGATATGGAGATAAGAGTTTTCCAAGTGGAAAGACTTTGAAAATGCCGACACAAAATGAACCTGGTTGGAAAGGAAGGATAAGCAGAGGCATTGTTGATATCGTTGATGAGATAAAACAAAGTGAAGATCCGATACAAAAACTTAGAGAATATGGTGTAAAAGAAACTGATGCTGAAAAACTACTTCAAGACCTCTCAGAAGAAAGAGTAAAAAGAATAAAAGAGGGTAGACTGGATCAATCAAAAACGATTAGAAAATTTTTCTTGAACAGTGCTCTACGAAAGACGGCAGTTTTTATGAGTGCTGGAGAAACTGATGAACCTGTAACTTGTGATGTAAAACGATTAATCAGACTTCCCTCTTCGCTTCACGGAAAGACTGGTTTAAGAGTAGTAAAAACCACATTGGATGGGTTAAAAAAATTTGATCCTTTGACAGATGCGGTTGTCTTCTCTGAAGAAGCTACAAAAATAAAACTAAATCAGCAAGTTGATATGAGAATGAATGGCGAGCAATTTCATTTAAGCGAAGGGGAACAAGAAGTTCCAAAATATTTAGCAGTATTTTTAATTGGGAGAAGGATGGCAAGCATTTTTTAGTAAATGCCCTAGTAAATACCTAGACGCAAGCATTCAAAATTTATTTAATATAAAATAGTGATTAGATTTATGATTATTAGATGGAACGAGAAGAAATAAGTTACAAAAATTTAAGGAAGATTCAACAGATGGAGATAAATTCACCGCAATTAACAAAGATAGACTCTAGTTTTTATCATGAAATATCAGAATATGCAAAAAACTTAGAAAGTAGACTTGAAAAGGAAGACTCACCTCAGAAGAAAACATTGTTGAGAGATGAAATAAAAAATACGAAGAAGATTGCAATAAATATCTATGAACTGCGTGAAAAAAAGATTGTTATAGCTGCAATTTCAAAGGCACGTGGTGGAAATCCAGATCTTAAGTTTCTTGTTCCTGAAGAGCAAAAGTTGTTTGACTCCCTTCTCAATCTTATGGTGCAGTCGCGTCAAGAAGTTTTAGATAATAAGTCGAAGAAGGAAGAAAAAGCAGAGGTAAATCCATCTGAGCCGGAACATGAAGAACCCAAAGTAGAGAAACAAGAAAATACCAAGTCTATGTTGGTTATTAATAAAGACATACCTGAATTTGTTGGAACTGATACGAAAAAGTATCATCTTAGAAAGGGAGACGTCATATCATTATCAGAAGAAATGGGGGAAATGCTATCAAAAAGAGGGGCGGCAAAAAAAATAGAAAAGTAGCTTACATTTTTATATAACCTCCTTATTACGCGTATAAACTGAGATATATGTAAAGGAGTATCATATGCTACGACCACGTAAAATCAAACGATACTGTCCAACCTGTAAAAAGCATACAATGCATGATGTAAACAGAATAAAAAAGAAAAAAGCCAGCGAGCTTAAACAAGGCCAGCGTCGATTTCGTCGAGTCATGCGAGGATACAGGGGATTTCCAAGGCCAAAACCAGAAGGACGTGAGAAGACCAGTAGACGTGTTGCATTGAAATATACCTGTACAAAATGTAAGAAAAGCCATCAGCCTCCAAGCCAACGGGCAAAAAAGATGGAAATAGGTGAATAGACTATGAAAAAACTTGAGAGTAAATTTATTAAAGTGAGATGTAAAGATTGTGAAAATGAGCAAGTTTTATTCGATAAAGCTAGTACTGTAGTATCCTGCCACATTTGTGGTAGCAAACTAGCCATACCTGCCGGTGGAAAAGCGGAGATAAAAGGCGAGATTTTAGAGGTTATTGAATAAAATAAAGGTTTAATCACATGATAAAAAAAGAGTACCCGGAAGAAGGAGAACTTGTTGTTGGTACTGTTGCAAAAGTTCAGAATTTTGGAGCTTTTATTTCCCTTGATGAATATCCTGATAGAGAAGGCTTTATCCATATTGCAGAAATTGCTACTGGATGGGTCAAACGTATCCGTAACCACATCAAGGAAAAACAAAAGGTTGTCTGCAAAGTAACGAGTGTAGACAAATCAAAGGATCATGTTGATCTTTCTTTAAAAAGGGTAAACGAACATCAAAGGCGAGATAAAATCCAAGAATGGAAAAGCACCCAAAAATCAGAGAAACTATTGGGAATGGTAGCAAAAAAAATTGGGAAAAGCATAGAACAATGTTATCAGGATTTTGGGGACGAGATAATTAAGAAATATGGCTTATTATATACAGCATTTGAAGAAAGTGCATATGACCCTGACTTTTTAGCAAACGAAGGATTCAAAGGCGATTGGATCAATAATTTTGTAAAAATAGCAAAAGACAACATATCTGCCCCGTTTGTCGAAATAAGAGGGCACCTCAGCGTCAACTCTTGGCTTCCTGATGGCATAACCCACATCCGTGATGCTCTACTTGTTGCTGAACAAAGTGAATTTGAAGATGTAGACATCCGAGTAAAATATGTCGGGGCTCCACAATATATGATAGCAGTTAAGGCTCCTGATTATAAAATAGCCGAAGATGAAATGAAAAAGGCAGTCGAACGGATCAAGGAATCTATAAAGACACATTATGGCGAATGTGAATTCCATCGAAAGGCAGAGGAATAAATGCCAAATCTACTTTATTGCAATCATTGCAAGACTTACACACTAGACAAAGTCTGCAATAAATGCAAAGAAAAAACCATATTAAAATACCCGCCTCGATTTTCGCCTCAAGATCATTATGGCTCCTATCGAAGAAAATTAAAAAAATTGGATAAAAGTGGATAAAATGGATTATGTAACGGTAAGATATATTGGTAATAAACCAAAATTAAAAAATCCCATATTGCTAGAAGGACTTCCAGGCATTGGAAATGTTGGAAAACTCGCCGTGGAACATTTAATAGATAGCATTGATGCAGTTAAATTTGCAGAGATTTATAGCAAAGATTTTCCCCCACAGGTGTTCATCAACACAGATGGAACTATTGAGCTTGTAAACAATGAGTTTTATTACTGGAAAGGGGAAAAGAAGGGGCAACATGATCTCATTTTATTAACTGGAGATTATCAAGGTCTTTCCTCGCAGGGCCAGTATGAATTGGTAGAAAAAATACTAGATATTGCTGAAGAGTTTGGAGTAAAGGAGATGTTTACTCTTGGCGGATATGGTCTTGGACACGAAATAGAAGAACCCAAAGTGCTCTGCGCAACTACAGATAAAAAACTTGTGAAAACAATGAAAAAACATGGTGCCGTATTTAAGAAAAACGAACCAGGCGGTGGAATTGTAGGGGCCAGTGGATTGTTGCTTGGACTTGGTAAACTTAGAGGGATGCAGGGAGTTTGCCTAATGGGAGAAACGCCAGGATATTTGGTAGATCCCAAAAGTGCAAAGGCCGTTCTTAAAATATTGATGAAAGTAACAAACCTAAATATCGCTCTATCTGCTCTTGAAAAAAAGGCGAAAGAAATTGAACATATCGCGCATCAATTGAAGGAAATGGAAACGCTTTCTAAGGAAAAATCAG
>CAZYFW010000126.1:0-3744 GCA_964646685.1 uncultured Thermoplasmatales archaeon | reverse complement strand
TATTGTTTTGTTTTCTTTTTCTAAAAAATAGAAGATTAGTCCTGTAATCCATAATATAACATAACAGAGCAAACTAGTCATATTTTCTTCCAAATTCAATGATGATTTTCCTTTTTCCATAAAAATATACACCTCCTAACTATGTCTACTAAATAAATTTGTACTATTTATCTATTGTGACTTTTTCAGGAAAGAGAAAAATATGATCCTTTATTATTACAACCTTGATTTTTTCTGAAGTGAGAGATATTGGTTTTGGTTTTCTAATGACTTTAATTTCATAATTTTTTGAATTCATAACCTGTAGTTCATCTTTTGATTGGCTCACAAGTATCATTTCATCAATGTGTTCTTTTCCTTCAAAGATGTGTACTTTTCGGAGTGTTTTTTCATCAAAAACTCCTTTAACCCAACTAGAGAGATCAATTACATGAACTTTGTCTCCGGCTATTGAAGAAATATAGAAGAACGAGTCATCATAAGAAAAAAAATCACCTTTTTGGTACTCGGGCAATCGTAATAGATAGGTCATTCTATAGACTTGCCTACTGTCTTTCATGCCAATGTTTTTTGATGATTGTTTGATGGTACCGCCATGCTGCTCTTGAATTTTTTTAGCGATGGCATGCCCAAAACTTTTGTCACTGAGATAAAAATCAATACCACCATGCTCTTCTCCGATATCAGTAATAAAAAGGTTGCGATTTCCTTTAGCTCGAAGGTTTTCAACGAGATTTTCAATAGTTGATCTAATGGTATCGAGTTTATTCTTGGATAATTTCCTTTTATCTGCTCTAATCTGGACAATTGCTTCATGATAGCCTCCAAAGCGTTTGGAACAGACGTCACATACGGTTTTTCTCATACGAACTAGAAGTTCGTGTTCTTCATTGATTTCTAAATCATCTAAATAACCAGATATCATAACTTTGCACGCCATTCCCTCTTTTGTTTCTTTACATTCTGTGTTAATATCGATTTTTTCCAATTCTTTACTGATTTGAAAGTTATTTTTAATGACCCGCCTAATAGTTTCTCCAAACAGATCGGATGTCCATGTATTTTTGTATTTATATGAACTACAATGGGCACATGTTGGAAGATCAATGGTAACAGGCCCTTTTGAAAACTTATGTGTTTTAAGATAGCAATCTACACATGCTCCTTCTCTGAATATAGGTCCTTCTTTACCGCATTCTACACAGAACATCTTATAGCACCATTTTCACTAGTTTTTTGGGTGAGATAAACAACATGTATTATAAGTGTTAAGGTTAATTTGAAATAAAATATTTCCATTGGTCGTGAATAAAATTGATAAAAATTAGACGGGCAGCGTTGAATGATTTATATGAGATTACAGAAATTTACAACGAAGCAATTCTGAAGACCGTAGCCACATTTGATACTCAGCCTAAAACTATTGAAGAACAAAAAAGATGGTTTAACGAGCATGGACCTAAAAATCCAATAATTGTTGCAGAATCAGACGAGGGAGTTGTTGGCTGGGCTGCACTTACCAAGTATTCTACAAAATGTGCTTATTCTGATACTGCTGAGATGTCTCTTTATGTTAAAAAAGGAGAGCAAGGAAAGGGTATCGGGAAAAAACTTATTGAAGGCATTGTAAAAGAAGGAGAAAAAGCAGGTCTTCATGCTTTAATAGCTAGAATAACTGAGGGAAATAAAACTAGCATTCATCTTCATGAGTCTGTCGGATTCGAGCATGTTGGTGTTTTAAAAGAAGTAGGTTTTAAATTTGGTAAAGTTTTAGATGTTTATCTAATGCAGAAGGTTTACAAATAATATTTATTTTTTAATTGCTTTAAAACCACCTTCAAATGCTCTCCTATTAACATCTTTGAACTTAGCTGGAACATTATCAAGAATAGTATCAAGAAGGATTTCTTTTTTAAATGGTAAAACACCTGATGCAGCAAGAGATCCGAGCAATACAATATTTTTTGTAATAACTGCACCAGCATCTTTTGCAATTTTTACCGCATCTAATTTGTAAAGTTTGCCATAACTGTTTAGTTCTTTGAAAACTAGATCAATATTTGGATATTTGGATTCGCCAGTTGAAACAGTGAAAGGTATAACCGGGTTGATGTCAGTTATAATTTTTGTATCTTTATTTGAATAATTAATATAACGAAGTGCTTCGACGGGCTCAGTGCTTAGTATTACATCTGCAGTTCCGCTTGGAACCAATGGCCCTGAAACATTACCAAGCCTGACTGTGCAATTAACACTACCGCCACGTTGAGCCATACCGTGAACTTCGGAGACAAAAACATTAACACCTGCGTTAACCGCAGCCTTACCCAATATGTTTGCAGCAGTGATAACTCCCTGTCCGCCGACACCAGTGAGAACAATGTTGACCTTGTTTTTCATTTATTTATCCTCCTTTATGTGTATTGCACCAAATGGACAAATTGTTGCACAATTACCACAGCCGTTGCACTGATTTAGATCAATATGAACACTTTCATCTTCTTCAAAATAAATAGCTGGACAGCCAAAACGACCAATGCAAGTCTTACAACGTTTACATTTTTCTTGATCAATTTCATAAAGATTTATTTTTTCACCACGACGTCTCTTATCCCTATTCTCCAATAAGATACATGGTGATTTACTGATAACTGCAGATGTTCCCTTGAAATCTAGAGCACGTTTATATGCCTCAGTTGTAGCCTTGATGTCATTAGGATCAACTACTTCAATATGTTCAACACCGCAGCCTTTTATAACATTTTCAACCAGGAGTTTTTTTGCAGGCCGACCCATACCATCAAAATCAGTACCTGGATGAGGCTGATGACCAGTCATAGCCGTAGTTCGATTATCGAGAACTGTAACAACAATATCATGATTATGATGTACCGCGTTAATAATAGGTGGAATACCACTATGGAAGAACGTGGAATCGCCCATAAACGAAATAACTTTTTCATCAGTAGCAACAGCTAGTCCGCAAGCAGTGCCAGCATTACTACCCATACATAAAAGTAGATCAGCCATCTCCAAAGGTTTAGCACGACCAAGTGTGTAACAACCAATATCAGTTGGATAAATAACTCCTTTAGGCTGAGCCTTCTTACAAGCATAATAAGTAGCACGATGAGGACAACCAGGACACAAAGCAGGAGGCCTATTAGGCATTACAATATTAGATTTTTTAGGTTTAACAATAGGGTTTTTTACCTTAAAAATTTTAGAAAACGCCTCGAACACGATATCAGGATTATACTCATAAAGACGGGAGAAATGACCAGATGACTTACCAATGATTTTTACATTACATCCAAGGTCGTAAGCCATGGTTTTAAACTGATTTTCAAGAATTGGTTCAAGCTCTTCAACAACAACAATATTTTTACAAGACTGTATGAGTTTTTCACACATCTTACGAGGGAGAGGGTGCGTCATACCAAGTTTCAAAATTTTAACATCAAGTTTTAGATCTTCCACTACTTCTTTTACATAGTTGTAAGCTACACCAGATGTAACAATCCCCCATTCTTTTGGTTTACCAACATTTATGATTTTATTGAACTGTGATTTTTCAGATATTTTTTCTGCTTTTTCAAGCATTTTAAGAAGCTCAGGGTGTCTAGCGCGAGCAATATCAGGAGTTGTAACCCACATAGGGTTTCTTTCAAAATTTCCTTTTTTACGAGGTTTTTGAATTTTATTCAGTTCAATTGCTCCACGTGCATGGTTTAGACGAGTAGT
>CAZYFW010000125.1:0-3787 GCA_964646685.1 uncultured Thermoplasmatales archaeon | reverse complement strand
CAGTTACCTATGATGTCTACTTTGGCACCACCAATCCACCAACAACCCTAAAATCTGATGACCAATCAGGAACGACCTACAATCCTGACCTTGACTATGAAACAACCTACTATTGGCAAATTGTTGCTGAAGATAGCCATGGTGCAACCACGGCAGGACCTATCTGGCACTTTACTACTAAAGCAGAGTCAACAACACCAACACCACCAACCCCTCCTGGACCACCAAGTTCACCACCACCGGAAGATGATGATGAAGAAGAAGAACTAATCTTTAACAACCCACCAACAAACCTAACAGTTACAGGAAACACTACTGGAGATGCAAATACTAACTACACATTTACTGCAAATGCCACAGACCCAGATGAAAACGATACCATTTGCTACACCTTTAATTGGAGTGACGGTACAAATGATACTGTAACAGATTACTTCGCAACTGGTATTGCAGCAGAGGCAATACATCAATGGACTGCTGCTGGTATTTATACTATAGATGTATATGCCATGGATTTAAACGATTCAAGATCCGGAACAGAATCTTTCACAATACTCATTGATGCGATTTACGTCAAAGACATTGGATACCTTTTAGACAATAATGGCGACGGCGTCTACGAGAATTTTTATAACAACGAAACAGGAAATACAACAGCAACTGAATATGATGAAGAGAACGAATCCTACTTGCTCAACAGCGACGGAGCAGAAGGCTGGGAATGGGTATATGAAGTACCGACCGACACACTAACAGAATACAGCGAAGGAGAACCAGCATCAGGCGATGATGAACCAGTAGAAGACAACAGCCCAATCTACTACATGTTGGGAATAGGCATCATAATAGCGATACTTCTACTACTTGGCATCTACTACTATATAAAGAAGAAAGAAGCAGAGAAGAAAGAAGCAGCCAAGAAGAAACAACAGAAGAAGAGCACGAAGAAGAAATAAAACTTCTTTTTCTTTTTTTATTTTTCTGTTAAATCTATTATAGATAATAAAGTGTTGGGTGTAGTCCATATGCCTCTTAATGGTTCTTAGAAAATAATTTGTTGTCTTATCAATAATTTCATTCTCAAAAAATATTTATTGTCTAGACATTAAATATCAAATGGAAATAAATTGTGGAAATATTTAAATACTTTTCAACAATTTAGGTCTGTTTGTTATGAATATCAAATCAGCGATCTTTGGTTTAATTTGTGTCAAACCACAGATGATCAATAGCGTTATTAAAAGGCTACCTTACTCACCAGACTCTATCTATAATGCCATTGAGGATATGTTGAAGGATGGAAAGATCGTTAAAATTAAAACCAATGGAGAAACAAGATTAGATATCCCAAAGGATTACAAGAATCAAAAACTGAAAGAATTTTTCATCAAATCATTGAGCTACGGGGTAGATCCAGAGATACTACTAAGAAAAAATACCATTTTAGTATGGAAAACTCTTGATCTCTTCGATAATGTTAACGGGCTTACACAAAAAATCAAACTCTCTGAAAAGTCTGTGAGAAAATTTCTGAAAGTTCTTTCTGGTTATGGATTAGTGAAATTTGAAAAAAGAAAACCTATTATTGCAGTAAAAGTGAAAGATCATCCACTCAATATGCTATTAGATGCAATGTCAAAAGAAACAGATGCCAATGATAGAATTTATACACCCGGATCAACCCCTTTTGAGGAGATTATTACCACTCCAGATGAAATTGAAAAAATTCTTTATGAGAAGATCGATGACAGTTTAACCATTAAAAGAACCGGTTTTATGGTAAAAGGAAGAAAAGATAAAATCGCGATCCTTGAAAGCGTAGCTACAAAACAAAATATTGAGGAAATTTTTATCAATAAATTCATGACTCCCGAGGGCGTTGAAGATATATGTATCAGGATTCTAGCATATGAAAATATCAATTATGATGCATTACTTCAACTCGCCGTTAAAAAGAACCTTGTTAATAAAATTGGATGTTACCTTGACATCATCAATGATGTCAAGAAAGGAATTGTTCCAAATGAAATAATTAAGAAATTCCATAAAAACATCTCAAACAGAAAATATATCTTTTTGAAAGGTGAGGTGAAATACGGGAAATCAGGGTGGGAAGAGAAATACGAAAAGAAATGGAACGCGGATCTTTACCTGGATATTGGAGCAATCGAACACGGAGTTAGAGCATTATGAATTTTGAAGACTTCCCAGATCCGGTAAAGAAAGATATCGAAGACTCTTCTTTGTCTGTTTTAGAGCATATCAATGATGACATCATAGTGATAGGAGGCTGGGCTGTCAGAGCTTTAATTGGAGATAAACATGGTCGTTACACTTTGGACATTGATGGGGTGGCAGAGATCAACAAGATGGAGGAAATTGAATCTAAATTATCGAGTGTTGGAATGAATATGCGCAGAAGTGAATGGGGCATCCAATTCTATCATAAATATAATCCAAGAACCAAAATTCCTGAAGACATAAGAGACGAAATAGAAAAATTAGAATTGAGAATTGAAATCTCAGGACCAAGAATAAAAGAATCGCAGACCGCCCATTACTTTGAATTCAGCATGAAAGAGTACGAACATAGAGAAATATCTTATCACATGGGAGAAAATAAAATAAAGGTGAAGGTCCCACCTGCAGATCATATGGCTGCTGTAAAGCTTGGTCTTCCTGTAGATTATAAAAATAATCTAGATTCACAGGTGTTACTAGATATCTGTGATGTTGATAATGTAGTTGAAGTGATCAAGGGAAATGATAATTGGACGGAAATGGTAATAAGGCGCATACCAAAACTCATTGGAAGATTAAGTCAAAAAGATAGGCTGGAACATATCCTCGCAATGAACATTGGCATTAATATCAAAGAACATGTCAAACTAATGAGATATATTGAAAAGAAACTTAAGTGTTGAAAGTGACCATCTTCCCTTTTTTCCTTTTTATTTTTAATATGTACTACAGACCAATGTACATCTACTCACCTAAAATCTTATGAACTTCTTTCATTTTCTTTGGGTTTATACTAACGTGGGTTTCTTTTGTTTTCATATGTATTTGAATAATGCCTTTATTTATTAGATATTTCACAGCGTTTTCTATTTCTTTTTCAGATATTCCTTTCATGCCTCTCTGTATGTTTTTCATTTCCGTGTGTCTTCCGCCTATGTATTTTAGTCGGTAGAGTTTCTCGATGATTGCCTGTAGCAATTCCTTCTCTTCCATTCTGTTTATTAGATATAGATTTTTAGTTTATAAGAGTTTTTTAAAATAAACACGAAAGTTATTTTAATTAGACATGTATTACTAAAAATTATACATTGAATGCAAAAGTAATAGACATGCTTAAATAATAGAAACAACATATATAAGAAATGGAGATGACAAAAATGGAAGTACCCTTTGAAGGAATATTCGGATCAACACCCGAATTAAAAACATTACAATTTTTGATTGCCCACTCACATTTTGACTACACAAAAAAAGAATTAGCTGAGCATGCTGGAATTTCAAGACAAACAGTTTACAAAGTTCTGGAGGTATTTCTCAAATGGGGAGTTGTTAAAGAAACAAGAAAAATCGGAAATGTGACATTATATGCCTTGAATAAAAAGAATAGACTTGTCGAATCCTTTAAAAAATTTGACAACGAGATCATTAATATCATAACCCAAAAAGAATTGATTAAAATAGAAGGTTCTGAAAAACAGAAAGCTAAGCTACCCATAAATATTAAATCGAAAAAGATAGCAAAACCTAAACTATAAATAATCAATCT
>CAZYFW010000124.1:0-3966 GCA_964646685.1 uncultured Thermoplasmatales archaeon | reverse complement strand
CTTTACTAGCATTATAGTACCAGCTGCGGCAATGGTAAATGCAATCGAGTTTAATAGATAAGGTGGTATCGCCACAGAGATTGGCTCACCCAATGAAGGAATGGTAATCGTAGTATCACTACGCATTAATTCCTCAGCGTTGTAATCTATATTCGCCGTCACCGTTCCTCCCTCCCGATCGCTGATAACAATATTTAATTGGGAAAAACGCACCATATTGAATACTAAAATCAAATCTAGTTCACATTTGTCAGCTATCGTTTCCTTTTCGCTTGAGCGTTGGGCAGAACATCTTTCTTTAACTAGCAAACTACCTTCTGGTAACTCACTAAATTCATCTATTTTGTTATATTTAGTCTCATCTTCATATTGTTTAAAGAGAAATTCGGCTGTTTGAGAGCCATAATCTTCTAAACTCACGCTCACCGTATAAATGTCCTCCCATGAATTGTAATCAGAAGCCGTAATATATATTCTAAAAAAATCATCTTGTTGCACCACCCGAATCTCACTAAATTTTGGTGCAACATTTAGTACACCTACTCCTGCTGTGCCTGCATTTGCTTTGATAGAAAACCATGGGAAGAATAAAACTATTATTGAAATGAACAACAAAAGTAGAGTTCTCTTCCTCATCTGAGTACTCTACCTCCTCCTGTGCCTCATATGGGAAAATATCATATACAATACAACAAGGATAACACAAAGGACGACAAATATAGTCATAAAAGGAATAGAATCAGATGTTGTTTCCCCGCCTCCTGATGATGGTGGGCCAATTGTTATTGAGGTGGTAAATCCTTCTGTTTGATCACCAGTATCAAGTTGATAATAGAGTTTGCCAACAGTGTTTTCTCTGAGCGCTTCAACTTTGACAGTTACAATGTATTCTGATTGATCGGTAGAAGTAAAGGATATGGGAGTTCCTTCTTGATTTCCATACCAAATTTTCTTAATAGAGATGTTTTCTGGAGTATCGGTCCAGACCTCTAACGTTACGTCTCCATTTCCAGAAATGTACACCTCAATGTCCTCTATTTGACCTTCATGCATATTTATGCTTTTATCATATTGAAAGGTTATACCGTTGTCAAATTCATCAAAAATTTCGAAACCACTATGACCTACGTTTACAACAAACTTAGGAAAGTCTATAGTATAAACAGTTCCAGCGGAGATCATACCGGTTCTAACAATATAAGAATTATTTAATGACGCAGTTCCAGTTATGCCTATAATATTCATTTTTCCAGGTTGCCACGATTTTGAATGTAGAACTATATTAGGTGTGATTTCTTCGCCATTGGAAAGCATTCTTTCAAAATTAGTAACTTCAAGTATATCACCATAGTTACCATAACTGATATCAAGGTACAATGGTGCGTTACCTGTATTACTTAATTTAAAGTAATCGTTACCAGTAGCATCCATTTTGGTAAATGGGTCAACATAAAAATGTATATAGCCAGGGAAATGAGATTTTCCTATACCTATTTTTGGCTCTTCAATTGTAATTTCAAAACTTTCTAATCTAACATCATCTGCATATACATCCAATGTCCAATTTGAATTGCTTTGACCTGCGGTTAATGCATCAGTATGGATGCCGACACAGAAAGAATAGGTGTTTCCTTCTTTTTGGCAACTACTATTATCAATAAATGGATATCCGCCATATCCGTTTAAATCGATCCATTCCTGATTGGTTCCATCATATTTCCATTCATAATAATTTGTCTCATTACGATCCTCTAAAGCAGGCATAGAGCTTCCATCATAGAACCTGATACTCAACTCCTGAAAAACCTGGTTTTCAATCGTGACATCTATATAGTGCCAAATACCAGCAACTAGTAATGGATTATCAAAACGAGTTTGTGCTTCCTCTCCAATAATATGGACAGAAATAGAAACACCATCTGCTGCAGAAACTAGGGGAGCAAATGATAAAAATCCCACTATAGAAAACATGAATATACTTACACAAATTCTGTAACCCATCCCATCACCTCGACAATACCAAATTTAAGGAAATCCCAATTGTATTTCTTATCGTAATCAATCTATTAAAGGTTTTCTCTAAAATATCAATCAGGAGAAATAAACGATTGAGAAGTAAAAGTAACAAAATTTAAAAAATAAGATAAAAAGAAGGGAAATTTTAATTTTCTATTGTCTTATCTATAATTCTGTCGATAATCGATAGCGTATAGTCGCTTCGTAATCCCCTGTTTGTTGACCGAGCGGTATGTTACATTTATACTCTATATCGCTTGTAGTTTTTCCGATATTATTGTCTTCAGCGTTTTCATATGTTGAATTAGAACCGTATAGATATAGTGGCCCACTTCCTGTGAAATTAGAAGATGTGGTCAAATTTCCACCTCTAACCCACACAGTCCCATTTGACATATTTGCTGTAGGATGCACCTTGTGTAAGAGGTTATCCACATCAACTGTGAGAGAGTAGTTTCCATTTGACCGTGTGATTAGAGTAATGTTACTATCTGCTGTTGCATTTTGACCTGGGTTTCCAGCAATGGTTGGCCATCCTGCACTTGCTACTTCTGCATAAGAATAAACCCCAAACTCGTCGTTTATCCAACAGGATTTTGGTTCTGCAGCACTTTCTCCACTGTCTGTAACAGATATGTTGAAATTCCACGAATAGGCATCATTAGTAGCATTACTGGTATTATCCCAAGCACCGTCACCTGGAGCATATCTCCACTGATATCCAGGTATAAACAAAAATGACAGATTATAACAATCAGTATAAGAGGCACTACTCAATGGATCTGTTGAGATTGTTTCTATTAAATCTCCTATGGTCGCTTCATCATCGGGCCATAGCATTGTGTAATTAGCAGTTCCAGTGAGATTCTCATATTGCAAAAATAGATTTATATTTCCACCAAGAGTCTGATTATAGGTGTTGCTCTCATTACCATCGTCAAACCATGCTGTAATGTTTATATATTCTATATCGTCCCAACCTTGATCACTGCTGACATTGACAACAAATCTGTATTCTGCACTGTTGTTTACATCAATCTGAGCATTTCTTCTAGAGGTCCATGTACCAGATTGATTATACTGAAAATCATACCAGTTTACTCTCGGCTCTACATCCAATACTGTTACATTTAAGGTAGTTGCATTATTCCAATTTTCGCTTATATTGCCAGAGTCGGCCTTACTAATCAGGACCATAGGATAAAAAATAAAGGCGCTGATAAGCATAAAAATAACTAGTGATGTTACCACCAACATCGAAAATATTTTTCTCTTCCATAACATATTTTCCACATTCCTTACGTTTTCAGTACCATATTATGTGCTATAATATATCATGGTTAATGTTCTCAATTAACAATATATAAAGCTTTGTCGGTAGAAACGCAAACTGTAAAAATCGCAAATTGACAATTTTCCTTTCAAACTTTCCAAATACAATAGCATAAAAATGAATCAACACTATGAAGAAATGGTAAAAGGCAGATGTATGAAGTATGCCTGCATATTGCTAATTCTTCAAAATATATTTACTCGATTTTTTGCTATGTTTTATTTTAATTTTTATAGTTTACAAAAAAAAAGAAAAAGGAAGGGAATTATAGAATTTTTATTGTTTTATTATGTTTCTGTTTTTATGTGATAAAATATTTGTGCCTCATAATCTCCTGCTTGTTGGACCGCTGGGATAGCAACAGCCCATTCTATATCGGTTGTTGATTTACTCGTGCTATCATTTTCTGCAGAAGTATATCCACCCCCACCACCATCATAGTAGTATTGTGGATTACTTCCATCGAAAGCATTTAGTGCGGCTATGTCGTCCCCACCTGCTGTCTGTATCGATGTGTTTTGTATAAACCAGTTGGAGTTTTCTAAGTGTGTTAGGTTGGTTACATTAACCTCCAAGGAATAATTTCCATTCGACCTGGTTTGAATGGTTATATAACT
>CAZYFW010000123.1:0-4108 GCA_964646685.1 uncultured Thermoplasmatales archaeon | reverse complement strand
CTCTATTTTGTTAATATCAACTAACAAGCCAACAGCACCACGTTTTTCCCAATAAGTAATATTCCCAAGATTCGAATCATAAACATATAGTTTACGTTGCCCCAATCTACTGATTAGGTTTTTGACGAAATCTGCTATTTTAAAATCTTTTTCAATTTCCTCCCTCTTGTTTAATAAAACCACTCCATCAATACCACTTGGTAAAAGCAAATTGTTTAAGTTTTTATCTTGTGTTTTTAGATCGACGCCCATGTAGATCTCATTTTCTGTAAACTCTTTTATTCTTTCGATATCTAGCATTGGCCATA
Organism: uncultured Thermoplasmatales archaeon; assembly: GCA_964646685.1. Classification (GTDB taxonomy): domain Archaea; phylum Thermoplasmatota; class E2; order DHVEG-1; family DHVEG-1; genus CAZYFW01. The sequence goes on along the minus strand of CAZYFW010000123.1, from coordinate 3,800 downwards.
GATTTTGTCTTACAGTTATGGTGGTTGCACCGGCCATAACCGCATCAACAACATCACCTAGAGCACGTGGGCCCGCATCAATCCACATGTTTTGGCGACTGGACAGTCTTTGATATGTACAGAAATTTGGCTTGTCTTTTTCTATTCCATCGGCGTCTAAAAAATAGATGATGCTTCCCTCATCTAGTTGTTCTAAACTCTCTGCCAGTAATGAGGGATCTTTTCTTTCCCCTAAATGGAGCTTCCTATCTCTTATATAAACAAGAGGAATTATTTCCATAAAACATTAAAAGGGACATACTAATAAAAACATTTTCTAATATTATAATAAAAAAGAAAAAAGGAATAGGTTACCTTCCTAGTTTTTTCTCTGTCTCAGCGATACGTAGTTTTGTTTTTATAACTGTATCTGGGTTGAGCGATATGCTGTCGATACCACATTCTACTAAGAATTCTGCAAACTCTGGGAAGTCAGATGGAGCCTGCCCGCATATGCCTACTTTTCTCCGTGGTTGATGTTTATGCGCAGTTTCTATAACACTTGAGACCAGTCTTTTTACTGCATCATTTCTCTCATCAAAAATATGTGCAATAATACTCGAGTCTCTATCAAGACCAAGGGTAAGTTGTGTCAGATCGTTTGAACCGATACTAAAACCATCAAATATGTCTGCAAATTGATCCGCAACTATGACATTTGATGGAATTTCGCACATGACATAAACCTCGAGGCCATTTTCTCCTTGAACTAGGCCATTCTCATTCATAATGGAAATGACCTTTCGCCCCTCTTCAGGGGTTCTGCAGAAAGGAATCATGGGTTTTACGTTAGTAAGGCCCATTTCACCTCTCACTTTTTTTATAGCTTTACACTCGAGACTGTATGCTGGTTTGAATTTTTCGTCATAGTATCTGGACGCACCACGCCATCCAATCATTGGATTGTTTTCAGATGGTTCGTAAAGATAGCCGCCTATTAGGTTTGCATATTCGTTTGTTTTAAAATCGGACATACGAACGATTACATCATTTGGATAGAACGCTGCTGCAATCTTTGAAATGCCTCGCGCTAGCGTGTCAACGAAGAATTCGACTTTGTCTTTGTAGTTGGCACTCTTTTCATCAATCTTTTTAATAACATCAGCAATTTTTGGGTCTGACTTTGCTCTTTCTTTTAGACTGTCATATTCAAGTAATGCAAGCGGGTGAATGCCAATATATGAGTTGATAATAAATTCCTCTCTTGCAAGACCAACGCCATCATTCGGCATTTGTCCTTGCTGGAACGCTTTATCAGGCACTCCGACATTCATCATAATCTTCGTTTTTGTCTCTGGTAAAGAATCTAATTTTATCTCATCCATTCTGTATTTTAGTAAACCACCATAAATCCTGCCAACTCCTTCACTACAATCAATAGTTACTTTTGAGCCATGTGATATTTTAGAGGTCCCTTCACCGGTACCAATGACACAAGGAATTCCAAGTTCTCTAGAAATAATTGCAGCATGGCAGGTACGTCCGCCCCTGTTAGTCACGATGGCTCCTGCTATCTTCATTATGGGTTCCCAATCTGGGTCGGTCATATCTGTAACAAGAACCTGTCCTTTTTTGAAGTTTCCAATGTCTTTCGCACTTTGAATTACATTGACATCTCCCTGTCCTATTTTAGTTCCAACTGCTTCTCCTTCAACTAACAAGTCTCCTTTTTCTTCAAGAACATATGTCTGCATTACTGCAGCATCCTTTTGTGAGTGGACTGTTTCAGGTCTTGCTTGAACAATAAATAGCTCGCCGGTATTCCCATCTTTGGCCCACTCTATATCCATAGATTTTTTGTAGTGTTCCTCAATAATACATGCCCACTTAGCAAGAGTTATGATTTCATCATCAGTTATGACGAATCTCCTCTTATCCTCTTCGCTGACTTTTTCCTGAGTAGTTCCCTTATCTCCATATATCATACGTTGTTCTTTTGATCCAACCTTTTTTTCAACAATCGGTTTGAAACCTTTTTTTAAGGTTGGTTTAAAAACATAGAACTGGTCCGGGTTTACTGCACCCTGCACAACATTTTCTCCAAGGCCATAAGCACCAGTTATATATACTGCATCTTCAAAACCACTCTCTGTGTCTATAGAAAACATAACGCCAGATGATGCAAGATCAGAACGAACCATCTTCTGTACGCCAACAGAAAGGTAAACACTAAAATGATCGAACCCCTTGTCCGTTCGGTACGATATTGCTCTGTTAGTAAATAGTGAAGAAAAACACTCTCTTGTCCGTTCTAATAGCTCTTCTTCCCCTCTGACATTTAAGTAAGTTTCCTGCTGCCCTGCGAAACTTGCGTCAGGCAAATCCTCAGCGGTTGCGCTACTCCTTACTGCAACGTCGACATTCTTCCCATAACGCTTTTCCATCTCTTTGTAATGTTTTCGAATATCCTCTTCTAATTCAGGAGGGATTGGAGTTTTTTTAATGAGATTTCTTATCTTCTCCCCACGTTCTGCAATATTGTGAACATCATGGGTATTTAGATCAGACAGAATCTCTTTGATTTTTACATCAATTCCTGCTTTTTCAATCATATATTTATATGCATAAGCGGTAATAGCAAAACCACCAGGCACGTTAACGTCTTTTTCTCTAAGATTCCTAATCATTTCTCCGAGTGAGGCATTTTTCCCGCCAACAGATGGGACATCCTCAATTTTCAACTCTTCAAACCATTTGATAAATTTTTTTTCCATAGATGATTCCTTCCTTAGCCATTATACTTATTTATAGGGGGGTGACATCGCCGCCCTATATTAAAAACTTACTATTATACCAGTAGTTCCGAAAGTAGATTTTGAACATAAGTTTTTTGACTGAAAATACAAAACAAGATCTTGATTTTCAACCAAAATCAATTAAAAAATGTTGGTTAGAGTGCTTTTTGACTGGTATTTTTGTCAATGCACCAACAAATAATATGATATACACTAAGGGATTTAACCTTTTCTGTTAAGAGCCGATTGGTAGAACTAGCTGAGCGTCAACCCCCAGGAACAATCGACATCAAAACAATTACTATTCCAATTAGGATTTTTTTCATATGTTTTCCCCAGAAAAATAAAAGTTAGAATTTATCTGCTTTCGATAATATTTTTAAGTTCTGATATGTCTTTTTTAACACTTTCAACTTCTTTTAATTTTTCTTGCTCAAAGGCGTTCCATATTTCAGATAAATTCTTAGTAGGTTTATAGATATGAACTGGTCTGCCTTTTCCTTCTTTATTAAGATCCCGTTTTTTTACCCAGCCTCTCCTCCGTAGTTCTTGCATAGCAATGCTCACTTCTGGTTGTCGAAGATCTGCTCCATGTTCGATATCAGCACATTTACATTCATCAAATTGTGAAATATATAGCAATGTCTTAGCAAGATTTGTTGGCATCCCTAGCTTAACAAATAATTGAACGGCATCATCATCTTCCTTATCTAATATATATACATTTTTTTGTTTCATATTTTCCACCTCTGTATATTTCATTATCATCCATTCTTTTATAAAACCAACACACCATGGTTTTTTTTGTTTTATAAAATTTATACGCAAATATTTATTGTTTAAAGTCCTGATTTTCAACACCTTTTTATCCTCCCCAAAGCAAAAAGGTTTGGTTTTTTACTTGGTAGAAACCATTTTATCACTTACATGATATGTAGATGTAGGGGGTCCTAAATATAAAATATGATGTAACTGTTGTTGGAGCGGGGCCTGCTGGTTCAACCGCTGCAAAATTTCTTTCTGAAA
>CAZYFW010000122.1:0-4155 GCA_964646685.1 uncultured Thermoplasmatales archaeon | reverse complement strand
ATTTTTTCATAAGCTTTGGAAAGTGTTCTTGTATAACGGTCATGTATCTAGTTCTTTGATCGCCTTTGAGTTCGAGATGTTTATGAATTACATATTGAGCGTTGTGATTGCGTGCCGATTTTACTAGGTCTTTAAACTCTTTTTCCATTATAAATGGCAGAATGGGCATCACTGCCAATCCTGTTTTTATCTCATTTTCTGAAAGTGCTTGTATTGTTTGTAATCTTTCTTTTGGTAAAGGTACATGTTTTTCAAAAAGCTTTGATGTCTTCTCATCTAGAGATATAATACTAACTGTCACCAGAGAAGACTCCATTCGTGATAGAATATCTTTGTCTCTTAGAACCAGAGGTGATTTTGTGAGAATGTGACAAGAGAAATCATATTGCTCAATGACTTCAAGCAATTCCCTTGTAATTTTGTATTTTTCTTCTGCGTTTTGATACGGATCATGAACTGAACCGACGATAATTCTTCCTTTTTTTCTTTGCTCTAGTTCCTTCTCCAACACTTCAACAGCATTAGTTTTAATATAGATACTATCATCAACAGTTGAATCACAATATTTGCATCCAAATTCACAGTGTTGATACGGATCGATCGTATAATCGCCAACAAAAAGATTATCCTTAGTTGTTATTTTATTGATTAAAGAATCACAGCGTATCTGCCTGTATTGCATCTACATTTCCTCAGGTGCTGTGATTCCTAAAAGATTTAGGCCATTTTTCAGTACAATTTTTGTTGCGTCTACTAATGCAAGTCTTGCATTTCTCAATTTCTTGTTTTTTTCAGGCAACACCGGACAATCTCTGTAAAATTGATTAAATCGAGAGGCTACTTCATACACGTAAGTAGCAATACTGTGTGGTCGATATCCTTTACAAGATTCATCGACTACAATGGGCAACTGTGCCAATTTTTTTGTCAGTTGGATTTCAGATGGATGCAATAACAAAGAGATATTCATATCTTTGATATCTCCTTCCTTTTTTTCGAGAATGCTACAAGCACGTGCGTGTGCATATTGAATAAATGGGGCTGCATTACCCTCAAAATTTAGCGCATCTTCCCATTTGAAGACAATGTCTTTTTCTGGTTGTACTTTTATAATATTGTATCGCAATGCCCCAGTACCAACAATCTCTGCAATTTCTTTCATCTTGTGTTCAGAAAGTTCTTTTCCTCTCCGTTTTTTTACTTCTTTGTAAGCTCTTTCAATGCATTCATCAATAAGTTCATCTAGATAGACGACTCTTGCTCGTCTTGTAGACATTTTTCCACCCGGTAAGGAGACAAACGAATAGAAGATGACGCGTGGTATCAGCTTTGCTCCAACTAGCTTCAACGCTATCTCTACTTGTTGCGATTCAAGTTTATGGTCCTCACCAAGAACGTTAACTAATATATCTGCATGTTTTGCTTTCCACAGATGGTATGCAACATCTCTTGTGGCATATAGTGTAGTATTATCTTTTCTAGTGAAGAAGAATTTTGTACTTCTTCCCTTGATGCCAAACGACTCGGTATCCAGATAATATGCTCCTTCTTCATTGCCACAATGTTTAGATTGTTTGAGTTTTTTGACGACATCATCAACACTTTTATCTTTGACAAAATTTGATTCGGGAACATATTTATCGATAGTGATATTTATGCGCTTCATGCTTTCATTCATGCCATCTAAAACAGGCGAATAGGCACTATGCACCGAGTCAATAGTTTTACTATCTCCGCCTTCACTTTTTTTCACTATCTCTGCAATTTCCGCTTCGACGTTGTTATCTTTTTCCATTAATTTACTTGCCATTTGATAATATCCAACAGTTTCATGATCTGGCTTTTTATATTTTGATGAAGGGATCTTTTTTGCGTCTAGATTATCAATTCCCCACGAGAGGATAGCTACCTGTTTACCCATGTCATCGAGATAAAACTGTGATTCTACACTGTATCCTGCGGCCTTGAAAATTCTCGTTATCGTGTCTCCAATAATGGGATTTCTTGCTCTGCCTATGTGTAATGGCCCATTGGGATTTGCAGAGGTATGTTCTACAATGACTTTCTTACGTTTTTTTTCTAAATGTCCATACCGTTCTTTTTCCTTTAAAATGGATTTCAATGTAGAAATGGTGATGTGCTTTTCGTCCAGAAAGAAATTGACATATCCTCCTTTAGCTTCGATGTTTTTAATCCATTTGCCTTTTGATATCCTTTTTACGATATCTTCTGCAATACTCTGCGGTGATTTTTTTGCCGTTGGCACAAGAGCAAAACAGGCAAATGCAAAGTCTCCCATTTTTTCATCTGGGGGGATTTTTAACTTTATCTCAATAACATGGTTCTGCTCTGCTAATGCGATTTTTAATGAAGAGATGATTTCATCTCTCGCTTCGTCTAAAGGATAAGTCATATAGAATGGAAATTGCTATTCCGTTTAAAGGGTTTTTGCAAATCCTCAATGAACACATAATTCTTACGTCGGATTAATTTTTAATTGCCATAAAAAACAAAACATTTATACCATGTAATTTATTCCAACCAACAAAGGGAGACTATGTATGAAAATAGAAAGTTTATTGAAGAATGTTAACGTTAAACCCAATAAAGGATTACTTTTTGATATCCTATTATTGTTAGGATTTATCGGAATTGGAACTGCAGGACGAACTATACTTGTTGGATGGGGACTTCAGCCATTCCCAAACTTCGAGGTCATCATGGTATTGACATTCCTTGCAGCCATTTTCTTACGTCCTACTCTGGCAATGCTTGTGCCATTGTTCAGTATGGTACTCAGCGACATATTAATCGGAAATCCAATCTTTGTAGGAAGTCAAATGAACAAGATTGTGCTGTTTACTTACTCTGGATTTGCTATTATTGCCGTCATCAATATTTTTAATAGAAATAGGCTCAAAAAAGGCCTTGGAAAATTAAAACTCAAAAATATAGGTATCGCTGCAGGACTTGGTATCGGATTTGTTTTGATATATGACGTTTGGACCAATATCGGTTGGTGGTATCTCATCTATCCTCATAACGCAAATACCCTTGCTGCAGTCTTTTCTGCGGGAGTTCCGTTTATGATCTACCATATGATATCTGCGGTGTTTACATTTGTTGCTATCGCGTTGCCTGTTGTTTCCTTTGTTTCGATGGAATACAAATTTGAATTGCCTAAAAGAATCAAAACAATTCATAAAATACCGGTTGTAGCAATTGCTCTTGCATTAGTTGCACTATCGCTTACTGGCACAGCAATGCAAGTCCCTGAAAAAAGCGAAGTATGGCTGGAAAACTCAGATGAAACAAGCGTCAAAATGGTAATAATTGGTAATGAGTGGAGGATTGAAGACAACATCGTTGCCTATGAAGGAGATACGGTGTTTTCTATTTTGGAAAAAGTTGCCAAAAGAAACGATATTTCATTCGAATATACGTATTACAAGGACTTCGATGCTGCATTAATCGATTCAATTGGTAAGGATGTAAATGGTGATGGTGGTAAATATTGGCAGTACTATGTCAACAACGATATTCCAATGGTCGGGTGCGATCAATATGCTCTTTCTAATGGAGACTATGTTGAATGGAGTTTTGAAATAATTCTATATTAATTTTAGATAAAGTTTATATTGCATAAAAATATAAGGGGTAAAAGGAGGAAATTAAATGGCTATAGGTTTCGTACTTATAAGTGCTGCACCTGCGCACGAACATGAAGTATATAATAAACTCTCGAAGGTACCACAAATTGTTGAACTACATCCTCTCTTTGGCGAATATGACCTTATAGCCAAGATAGAGGCAGAGGACTTTGAAAAACTTGGAAACATTGTGGTAAATAAAATAAGATCAATAGAGGGTGTGATAGACACAAAAACATTAACAGGAACAAAATTTTAGGAAGGTGAAAAAAGAATGTGGGATTATTTATTAAGCATGCTGATGCTGGTGTTTGGCCTTGCAAGTATCGTCGCTGGAATATTTACAGCATATTTTGGGTCCGGTAAAAGTAGAGCAGTTGGCGCTATATTGATTATCATAGGATTAATTGTTTTTATCTTATTCCTATGGGGTGCTGGTGTTCTTGGATTCATGGGAGAACCGCCAGCGATAATGAACTTTGTTGGTGTTGTTACCAACGGCATA
>CAZYFW010000121.1:0-4158 GCA_964646685.1 uncultured Thermoplasmatales archaeon | reverse complement strand
AAATCAAAAATTATTCTTTTAACCGTTGTAAGATTTTCAGAAGAAGAAAAACAAAGGATATTAAAAATGGGAAATGTCATTGATTATATTACTAAACCATTTGAACTTGATGATCTTGTCAATACCATAAAAAAACATGTGAAGTAGCACTTAATTAGAATTGAAAAGTTTTAGAGAGACAGTTGTTCGTATAATGAAACATACACTATTTTTTCTGATGTTTTTTGGTTATGTTCAATATAAACGGAATTTCATTTCCAGTAAATTCAGGTTAACCCCTATTTTTTCAATTTCTGTAAGGTACTCATCTCCAAGTCTGTTCTTAAACTCCTCAATGAAACCATAGGTTTTATCCCCGATATCCGCATGTACCATCTTAATGATTTCCCGAATTGCTTTGCCAATCTTGTATGAGTCAACAGAGTTTATGTCCGGAATAACTCGTATAGCATCTACCGTATCTGTGTATCGTGATTTATCTATCGTAATGTATTTTAAAACACCATGTTTTTCCTCAAGTTGATTTATTATAGTATCAATAGTAACAACTGCAAAGCTTTCTGATGTCCTGTTGCCCAATATATTTACAAGTGCATCCAATGTCTTTTTAACCAATAACTCATTTTCTGGTCGTAACATTGAAACCTGAATGTCTTTTAATTTTACACCTATTTTTTCAAGCTTTGAAAGTTGTTCTTCTCCAAGTTCATTTTTAAAATCTTCGATAAATGATTGACCATTTTTCCATTCTATTGATTTACATACATCTTCAATAAGTTCTTGAATTGCGTCAGCCATTTTAGCTGACAAAACATTATTTATATCATGCGTGATCCTAATAAAATAGAAACCCTTAGAATCTGGTATATCAGTCATCCCAATATATTCTAAAAAGTCATATTTTTCTTCTAGTTTTTTAATCGAGGCGATAACATTTTTTATCGCCTGTTTTTCAGGAAATTTTCGATTTAGCAAGCAAGTTAATGTCTTTATTACATGTTCTATCACTTCAGAGTTTTTTATTTTAAATATTTGTTGTCTATCTACAATCAATTGGAACTGCATAAGACCTAGATCTATACCCTTCTCTTTTAACAATAATCCGTCAATATCGCCAATGGCTTCTTGGAATTCTTTTATCAAAAAGAAATCTGAGTTTTTCTTACAATATATCACTGTATTTTTGATAAGCTCGTTAATAGCTCTGTAAAATCTCTCTGGTTCCACAAAATTTACATTGGGATTAATAGTGACGGCGTTGACTCCTTCAGAATAAAGTGTATTTTTTATCTCAATATATTTTAAAAAATCATATGTTGGCTCAATCTCTTTGAGTACATTATCTATAGTTACAACTGCATAGCTTTCAGAGGTTCTTCTACCAATCACTCTGATGAATGCCCGCAGTATGTGATCAATAACTTCAGAATTTGTTAAGTTAAACATTTTATCGATTTAAAACCTTATCAATTCCTTTTTTTAATTCTGTTATTTCAAAAGGTTTTTCAATATAATCCTGAGCAGATCTCCTTCCTAATCCCTTGCTATATGGATCTGTTTTTGCGGTTAGAAAAACTATGGGAATTTTCCTCCATTCTGGTTTTTCTTTCAATTTTGCAAATACATTCCATCCATCGATTTCAGGCATCATAATATCTAACAGGATAAGATCTGGTATTTGACCTCTTTTTAATAACTCAAAACATTCTTTTCCACTGGTTGCACCTATTACCTCATATCCATCAGTTATGCGTTCTAAGCTTTTTTTAACCACGTATATAAGATCAGCGTTATCATCCACAAGCATAATCTTCTTTTTCATTTTTCATCTTACCTCTCTATCACCTAATTTAAGAGTAAAATAAAAAGTTGAACCTTTTCCAACACCTGGGCTCTCAACCCATATCTTCCCGCCATGCTTTTCAACAATACGCTTGCAGATAGAAAGACCAAGGCCACTGCTGTCCAGATCATGCCGGGTCTCATCGGCTTTATAGAACTCATCAAAGAGATGATCAATCTGTTCCTGGGTAACACCACATCCTGTGTCTTTGATTGTTATAGTGGCAGTACCTTTATCCTTACTTTCTTCTGCATCGAAGGTTAATTTACCACCTTCCGGCATGAATTTAATAGCATTACTAATGAGATTGTTAAATACTTCGCAAATCCTTAGTTGATCAGCCTCAACAATGATATTTTTATCAATCATGCTTTCAATCTTGATGTTTTCCTTATTAAAAATAAGTTGGTTATCCTTGATAACATTGTCAACTATATCAAAGAGATTTGTATTATTTATGTCAAACTTTACTTTAGGTGAACTTAGCTCTGCGATTTTCAATGTTTCAGTAACCAGATTTTTAATGTAATTAACATTACGGATTACTACATCACAATCTTCTTTTGTCTCAAGGTTTTCTACATCTTCTTTAATCATAGGCAATATATTCATAATTATTGATAGAGGAGTTTTTAAATCATGACCAAGCTGGCCAATAAACTCACCCTTCTGTTTCAGAAGTTCTCTAATCTCAGCTTCAGCCCGCTTTCGTGACTCCTCTAGATAACGCCTCTCCAGGGCCTGTTTGACCGCTGGTCCTAGTCGAGCTAAATTTCCTTTAAGTACATAATTCGTTACACCTTGTTCAATGCATGCTATTGCAGCATCTTCACTTAGGGCACCAGTGACTATGACCATTGGCATATCAGGATAACGTTCCTTTGATAATGCATATGCATCAAGTCCATTGAAATCAGGGAGGCTATAATCTGCAAGGATAACATCCCATGTCTCTTTATCGAGCTGTTCGATGAAGTCATCTTTTGTCTCTACCCTAACGCCCTGCGGCTCTAATCCTGATTCCCGCAGGTGGATAACATTCAGTTCATAATCGTCTTGTGAATCTTCAAGAAATAGAACTTTTATATTTTTTATTTCCATTGATATCGCCCCGGGTGACAATTTTTTAACCAACAGCTAATACAACCCAACATGCTACCTCAATAAACTGGCTGAAAGCCGCAGACTTACATATACAGTATTTGCCCATTAACCCATCCATATTGCTTCTCTTCATTTTTTCAGCGCTCTATCACAGTTTTATATCATTTTTTACTTAATTAAATCATTGTTTGACGTATTTGATAGACATATCTGGCAGCAACCTAGAACATCTTTTGTATTTTAGAAAATAAAAATAACAATTTACAATTATTAAGCAGGTTTATATTTGTGGGAACATTAAACTATAAACGTATATTACAGCTGAGGATATTCCTTCTTTTAACATTACATTTGTAATTTTTTTGTAATTTTTCCGTTATGACATTTTGGCGCAGAAGGTTTATATACCAATATTGATAAAACTTGACACGGTAACAGATGTCATGAAGGTGGAAGGAAAGATGAAAAATAAAAAAATAGAAATATTATTGGTAGAGGATAACGCTGATGATGCTGAGTTGGCGCTATTGGCGTTTAAGAAAGCCAACATTATAGAAGATAGTCAGATTCATGTCGTTAGGGATGGTGTCGAGGCTTTAAAATATCTTTTTGATACTGAAGATGAAGATAATCTTCATTTAAACCACCGTCCGCAATTGATACTTCTTGATCTGAGGTTACCTAAGTTAGATGGAATAGATTTACTAAAAAAGATAAAATCACATTCAGAAGCAAAAAAGATACCCATTGTAATCTTAACAGGTTCGAAAAATACGAATGATTGGACAGAATCTTATGATTTAGGAGCAGAATGTTGTTTGCATAAATCTGCTGATTTCAGTCAGTTAGTTGAGGCGGCAGATTTGGCCGTTTTGGGTGCATTTGAAATAGCAAAATCTTCAGGTGAGTGAGATGGAAGAGAAAACGCAAAATAAAGTAGAAATATTGTTGGTAGAGGATAACCCTGATGATGCTGAGTTGATATCTTTGGCATTTGAGAAGATTTGCAATATTGCAAAAAATGAGATACATGTTACAAGGGATGGGGTTGAAGCCTTGGAATACATATTTGGTTTTGCAGATGAAGATATAGGTGGAAACACCCCTCTGAAACGTCGTCCAAAGTTGATACTTCTTGACCTTAAATTACCAAAGATAAATGGATTAGAGGTACTCAAAAGAATCAAATCACATCCAGAAGCAAAAAATAT
>CAZYFW010000120.1:0-4201 GCA_964646685.1 uncultured Thermoplasmatales archaeon | reverse complement strand
TTGATGAATTGAATGCCGAATTCGAAGAAAGATGGAACAACGGAACCACAATAAAGCAAGAAGAAAAAAAATGAGACAACACTCTTTTAAAAAAATCCATTTTTTATGATTATCAAAGGGTTAACTAGTTAAATATATCGTTGTTTCATGGAACCGTGTTAAACCTACTTGGCATCATAGTTTCATTTGTTATCATACTCATTCTAATCAGAATGAAGTTCAATTTTGGCTTATCTTTAATTTTAGGATCTTTCGTATTGGGAATATTTTCATTACAAACTATTGAGCCTATTGAAATCCCTAAAGCATTCGTTGAAGCCAGCATTTACTCTTTTAAAGAAGGTCAAATAGTCACTGAAACAATTGAATTAGCCATTCTTATGACATTGATATTTGTCCTGGCCAAATGTATGCAAGAAACAGGAGCAATAAAAAAACTAATAGATAGTTTAAGAACGTTTTTTTCAAGAGGTGGAATATTAGGTGCAATCCCAGCAGTCTATGGTTTGATGCCAGTCCCTGGCGGTGCATTGTTTTCTGCACCTTTGATTGATGAGGAAGGGGGCAAATATGATCTTGATAAAAATCAAAAAAATTTTCTGAACGTCTGGTTCCGCCATATTTGGTTTCCCATTTATCCCATCTCATCAGCTATGATTCTTATCTGCAGTGAAAAATTCTCAGATATCAACATTTATAATCTTATCATTGTGAATGCGCCTGCATTTATTGCGTCAATTGTTATCGGCCTCATCTTGCTAAAATTGTTTATTAAAAAGGAACCGAAACAGCAACCAAAACGTGCAAAGGATTATAGTGGACTCATCTACCTTATCCCACCCATTTTACCGTTATTGTTCTATACAGTGCTTCAATTCTTTGGCGTTCTTCAGATCCGATCGTTTTTGATTGGAGTCGTCTTTAGCATTTTCCTCGTCTTTTTGATTACACATATTAGTTGGGCCGATTACATGCATATTATAAAAAAATCATTGACATGGAAACTTGCGTTGGCTATTTTTGGCATCATGATCTTTAGAGAGATGTTTATAACATCAGAAGCAAATATTCTCATTGCAAATATAATGAATAGCTTTTCATTTCCGGCATTGATAATGATAATACTTATCCCTCTGATAATTGGTTTACTTACCGGTTACAATCTTGGAGCAGTAGCTCTCTCATATCCGCTTGTTCAGCCTTTCTTTGAATTTACTGAAATATCTCTCATAGGACTCACAAGTATAATATTTATAAGCTCTTTAGTGGGCTATTTGATTTCACCAATCCATCTATGCAATGTGCTTAGCAGTGATTATCTGAAAACAGACACTACTCGCATGTACAAAATGTATATTCCTGCAGCGTTATTTTTGCTCCTTATACAAACGACAATTATAATTTTTGTATTTGCCCAATAGATAAACCTTTTATACGCTCAACTTTTCCCGGATTTCAATAAAAGAAGAGAACAAGGTGATAAAACATGTTTTCAATGATTGACGATTTAATGCACCCTTCGGCTTATCCTGAAAAGACTGAGAAGATCGAATTGGTCCAAACACACATCTCTACCGTCTTCATTTGCGATAAATTCGTCTATAAAATTAAGAAACCAGTGAATTTTGGATTTCTGGATTTCTCAACCTTAGAAAAAAGAAGCCATTATTGCAACAAGGAGGTTGAACTAAATAGTCGTTTTTCCAAGGATGTTTACCTCGGCGTTTACACTGTAAATTTTGATGGCAAAAAACATGTAATAAACGGCAAGGGAGATGTTGCAGACTACGCAGTTAAAATGAGACGATTATCAGATGAAGATCTCCTTAAAACAAGATTTAAGAAAGGTACCGTCACATCCAAAGATATCGGAAGAATTGGTAAGGCTATTGCTGATTTTCACAAGACATCCGTACATTCTAAAGAAATCGATAAATATGGTAAACTCAACATTGTCAAGTTCAATACCGACGAGAACTTCCAACAGACGGAAGAATTTATAGAGGATTCTATTTCACGAAAACAATACAACGACTTGAAAAATTGGACTGACAAGTTTTATAAAGAACATCAGGAAATATTTGCACAACGAGTTAAGAACGACAAAATCAGGGATTGTCATGGAGATCTCCATATGGAACACATCTGTCTCACTAACCCCATTATCATTTTTGACTGCATTGAGTTCAATGATAGATTTAGATACTCAGATACCGCCTCTGAAATCGCTTTTTTACTTATGGACCTTGAGTTCAACGATGGTAAAAACTTAGCTGAACAACTCTGTGAAGTATATCTAACCCAAACAGGTGAGAAAGATGATGAGCTCATATACCATCTTATCAAATTCTACAAAGTATATCGGGCTTACGTTAGAGGGAAAGTCACAAGTTTCGTATTGAAAGATTCTGCTGTGCCTGATGATAAAAAAACCGAAGCTAGAGATACTGCTCAGCGTTACTTTGCATTGGCACATTCTTACATACTAGAAGATTAATAATATATAGCCCATGGCATTTCAGAAATATGAATTAAATGATTATCATGAGAGTGTTAATATATGAAGGAACCTTTTGAAAAATTCATAGAAACCAAACTCGAACCGGGAACGCTTCTTATTGCATGTGGCCTTCCAGGAACTTTTAAGACAGAAACTACCGAGGAAGTATCAAAGATAAAAGGATATCCTATACTTAGAACTGATTTGATTCGACGTGAAGTACTCAAAGGAATGGATATCTTTGATGAAAAGGTTGCTAACAATTATGAGATACGAAAACGTGTATATGATGAGATGTTCAAACGTGCTGAAGAGGCTTTGCAAAAATGTAACGGTGTGATTTTGGATGCGACTTTTGTAACTCAGGAGCTTCGCAGGAGAGCTGCCGGAATTGCAGCGGCACAGAACAAGGTGTTTGTGATTCAACAGACTAATTGTTCCAAAGATGCAAGTATTAATCGAATATTGAAAAGAACTAAAGAGAACTATGAATCAAATGCTCTTACAGAACGGGCTTATATCAACAATTTGAAGAAATTTGAAAAAGTAGATTTAGATGATTTAAAAAATCTTTATCCAAAGCTCTCTATCATACACCTAACTGTTGATACAGAATTAGATTCTCCGGAGAATTGGCATATAATTGGGATGGTAAAAAGATAGGATTAAGTAACGGTAGCTTTATAAAAATAGATGAGGGTTAAATTTTGAAGATATCGGGATATGACATTGATATAGAAAAAGCTTTAAAAATAATAAAAAAAGAAGGCTACAAGACTGTGGCTTTACAGTTACCTGAAGGGCTAAAATCATACGCCTCTAAAATAGTAGAGAATATAGAAAATGAAACGGGCGCTACGGTTATAGTTTCTGCAGACCCTTGTTTCGGTGCTTGCGACCTTGCAAACTGTGGACTTAAAACTATAGGAATTGAACTTGTTATTCAAATAGGTCATACCCCCATTCCAGAAATAAAGGATCTATTAATTCCTACAACTTTTATTAATGCCCTTTCAACAAATGATGTAACCAAAGTTGTCAAAAAAGCAATATCTCAATTAGAAGGTAAAAGAATAGGTATTGTTACTACTGCTCAACATATTCATATGTTAGATGTTGTAAAGGATATCTTGGAAAAGCATAATTTTGAGCCTGTCATATCAGAAGGAGATGAAAGAATATCTGCAAAAGGTCAGATTTTAGGATGTAACTTTTCTGCAGGAATGAATATTGCAGATGAGGTTGATTCGTTTCTATTTATTGGAAGTGGCAACTTTCACCCCATAGGTCTATTGATTAGTTCCAAAAAACCAGTGATTGCTGCTGACCCATACGAAAATACAATTAAAAAACAAGAGTTAGAAGAGTTAAAAGACACTATTCTAAGACAGCGATACGGTGCCATCGCCAACTCAAAAAATGCAAAGAAATTTGGAATTCTCATTGGATTAAAACAAGGTCAACAAAGGATGGAATTATCATATAAGATTAAAGAGTTGCTTGATGACAATAACAAAAAATCAATATGTATCGCAATGGATCATTTTTCACCTGACGTATTGCAAAGTTTTCGAGATGTGGATTGTTTTGTTTCTACATCGTGTCCAAGAATTGCAATTGATGATTATATGCAATATAAAACCCCAATTATTACTCCGGTTGAATTGGAGATCGTTTTAGGCAAAAAAAAGTGGAAAGAAT
>CAZYFW010000119.1:0-4297 GCA_964646685.1 uncultured Thermoplasmatales archaeon | reverse complement strand
GTTTTTTCAAACAACAATCTTTGCTAAATAATCCGATTCAGTCAACAAAAGATGGCATATTTCTTGCAGGTTGTATCCAGGGGCCTAAGGACATCCCCGATAGTGTATCTATGGCAAGTGGTGCTGCAGCAAAAGCAGTTGAGCCAATTAAGAATCGGGAACGTCATATTGGTAAGGAGTTCCCACCCGAAATAGATGTGACTAATGAAGAACCTCGTATTGGTGTGTTTGTTTGTCATTGTGGTAAAAACATTGCTAGTTATCTTGATGTTGAAAAAGTTACTAAAGCTGCTGAAAAACTACCAAATGTTGTGCATGCTGAGCATGTGATGTTTGCTTGTTCTGAGGATAGTGGTAAAAAAATTAGAGAGACTATTAAGGACAAAAAACTCAACAGAGTAATTGTTGCTGCTTGTTCGCCGAGTACTCATGGCGGCCTATTCCAAGATACACTCATGGAGGCTGGTTTGAATAAGTATCTTTTTGAAATGGCCAATATACGTAATCAGTGTTCTTGGGTTCATTCTGATGATTGGGATGCAGCAACTAAAAAAGCAACTTACCTGATTAAAGCAGCTGTTGCAAAAGTAGGCTTGCTTGAACCACTTACCGAAGAAGAGTTTTCAATTATTCCAAAAACACTTGTCATTGGTGGCGGTATCTCTGGTATGAAAGCCGCTCTAGCTCTTGCTGATATGGGTGTTAAATCCATTCTTATCGAAAAAAATTCAAATCTTGGTGGAAGGCTCAGAGAGCTCCATTCAATGTTTCCATCTGATACAAAATCTGAGGATATCATTAACCCATTGATTAAAGAGGTTACGAAAAATAAGCTAATAGCAGTTATGTCTAATGCTGAGCTAGTTGAGATTGATGGTTTTATAGGTAATTACGAAGGTAAAATAAAACAAAACGGTAAGAACAAAAAAGTGAAGTTTGGAACAATTATTGTTGCAACTGGTTTTAGAGAAATTGATCTCGATGGAGAATATCAGTATGGTAAAAACAACAATATACTTTCTCAAACTGAGCTTGAAAAAAAGATTAAAAGTAATTCTTTGAGAAAGAAACCGAAAAATGTTGTTTTTATTAATTGTGCTGGTGCGATGGATAAAAAACGTCCTTATTGCTGTCGTGTTGGCTGTGGCGTATCAATTAAAAATGCGAAACTTGTTAGCGAGAAATTCCCAGATTCTAAAGTGTATATTCTCTATAGAGATATGAGAGTCTTTGGTAAGGAAGAAGAGGAGTATTACTCGGATGTTTTGAAGAATCATCATGTTACAACTATTCGTTACGCAGGTGATAAAAAACCAAAGGTTATTCTTAACAAAGACAATCTAGAGGATGGTTCTGTAACTGTAAAAGTTTTTGACGATATTTTAAATGAGGAGATAACAATTTCTGCTGATCTTGTGATCCTTACAATTAACACTGAGGGAGAGGCTTCAACTGAGGTATTGAAGAATATGCTTAAAATCCCGGCTGATGCTGGAGGTTTTTTTATGGAAGCACATGCAAAGATTCGTCCATTGGATTTTGCAACTGATGGTATTTATTTGTGTGGTGCTGCACATTATCCAAAAAATTTGGTTGATTCAATTGCACAAGCAGAAGGTGCTGCGTCTAGAGCAGCTATTCCTATTATGCAAGAAACAATGAAGGGTGAAGGTGCTGTATCAGAGGTTGACGAGGATCTTTGCAGTGGTTGTGGGACATGTGAGTCTGTATGTACCTATTCTGCTATTGAAATTCAGCCTCGTTCTGATAACCCTGAGCGTTCTGTTGCTGTTGTTAACAAGGCGTTGTGCAAGGGTTGTGGTGCGTGTGCTGGTGCATGTCCATCTGGCGCGATAGATCAAAAAGGATACAAAAGCAATCAGATTGATGTAATGCTGGATGCTCTTCTGAAGGAGGTGGCTGTCTGAAAAAGAAGTTGGAGAGCAACAAAGAAATTGATGCCATCAAGTTTAAAGAAGGTGGGCTTGCAGCAGAGGTGGAGGAACTCTGCGGGGAAAATCTGTTTGCATGTTATCAATGTGGAACTTGTTCAGCTGGTTGCCCGTTTATTGATGATATGGATTTAGGTCCTGATGCAGCTATTAGATATGTTATATTGGATCGTAAAGAAGTATTGAATTCAAATACGATTTGGATGTGCGCATCGTGTTATACTTGTGCAGAAAGATGTCCTCGTGATTTGAATATTACAAAGATTATGGAAGCATTACGTCAAATAGTTCTTAGGAAAAAAATTGATCGGACTAAAGTTGTAAAATTTTCAAAAAAAGAAAAAGAAACTATTCCTCAGTTGGCGTTTGTTAGTTTATTTAGAAAAAATATAGGTTAAGATATACAAAAGTATATATTAAAGGATATTTAGAAAGATATTCTAATATAGTAGGGTAATACCATGAAGCTATTATACTATCCTGGATGTACACTCAAAACATCTGCAAAAAACCTTGAGAAATCCGCATTTGCCGTTATCGAAGCCCTGGGCCATGAAATGGTAGAAATGGAAGATTGGAACTGTTGCGGAGTAGTTGCATCTCTTACCGATGATGACCTCATGCATCATCTCGCACCATTGAGAAGCTTAATACATGTAGAAGATGCTGGTGAAAACAGGGTTGTAACACTTTGTGATATGTGTTGCAACACACTTAAACAAACCAACCTGAGGGTTAAGGAAAACCCTGATGATCTCGAAACACTTAACTCATTCATGGACCGTGAAAATGATTATAAGGGAACCGTAGAAGTATTGCATTTCCTTGAGTTTTTACGTGATGAAATAGGTTTTGATGTAATTAAGAAAAAAGTAAAACGTCCTCTTAAGGGCATAAAAATTATGCCCTATTATGGATGCATGCTTCTCCGCCCACGTGAGGTAGCAATTGATGATGCAGAAGAACCTACCATTCTAGGAGATCTTCTTTCTGCACTTGGTGCAGAAGTTGTTAATAATCCTTTCAAAATAGAATGCTGCGGATCATATCATACAGTTGAAAATAAAGACTTGGTTTCCAAAAGAGCACATCGGATTACAACTTTTGCAACTGAGGGGGGAAGTGATGCCATGGTGCTTTCATGTCCATTGTGCAGGTTTAACCTGGATGCTCGTGGTAAAGAAGCAGAAAAAATGTTCAAGGATTACAAACAAATTCCGGTTTATTACTATACCCAGCTTATAGCAGTTGCATTGGGTTTAAATACAGAAGTATGTGGTTTTGATCAACATGTTGTAGATCCAATTCTGTTATTGAAGAAAAAAGGGGTCTTCGAAAAAGAGGATAAAACAATTAAAATTTGATAAAAATGGTGGTTATGTGAATAAAGAAAAAAATAAATCCGACGTGGAAAAAAACAAAAAGCTGCAAATTGCATTTTATTGGGCAGCAAGTTGCGGAGGCTGTGAAATAGCGGTTCTTGACATTGATGAAAAAATCCTAGATGTCGTGGCGGCTGCAGATATACTTTTTTGGCCTGTGGCAATGGACTTTAAATACAAAGACGTCGAAGCAATGAATGATAATCATATTGACGTCTGTTTTTTCAATGGATCCATTCGAACATCTGAGCAGGAACACATTGCAAAACTGCTGCGTAAGAAGTCAAAAGTACTGGTAGCATTTGGATCCTGTGCAGTCAATGGAGGCATCCCGGGACTAGCAAATATTTCAAATAAAGAAGAAATCTTTAATGTATCCTACCTAGACAATCCATCTACTGAAAATCCTGAGAAGATCGTTCCGAAAACCTCGATTAAGGTTAAAGAAGGGACACTTACACTTCCTGAATTTTATGATACCGTAAAAACTCTTGACCAAACAGTCGATGTTGATTATTATTTACCTGGTTGTCCTCCAACACCAGATCTTATAATGACCGCTGTAGGTGCCATTGTTGAAAATAAGCTACCTCCAAAAGGATCTGTTATCGGTCCGCTGAAATCAGTCTGTGATGAATGTCGTTTTGAAAAATCTGAAAAGAAAATAACGAAGATAAAACGCATCTATGAAATTGACAAGATTGAAGATAAATGCCTTCTTGAACAAGGCATTATCTGTATGGGCCCAGCTACCCGAGGCGGATGTGATGCAAGATGTTTGGACGCGAACATGCCGTGTACTGGTTGTGGTGGACCTACGCCTAATTCTCTTGACCAAGGGGCTAAGATGATGTCTGCACTAGCTTCAATCCTTGGTATAGAAAGCGAAGAAAAAATGAGTGATGAAGAAGTTGACAAGCTAATTGATCAGATTGTTGATCCAGTTGGCACATTTTACAAATA
>CAZYFW010000118.1:0-4477 GCA_964646685.1 uncultured Thermoplasmatales archaeon | reverse complement strand
AAACCAGTAGAGCCAGTAATTTTTTTAACACTTACTGACAACTGGATAAATCTAAATATCCGTTATGTTACAGATACGAAAGAAAGAAGAATAATTCGAGATAGACTTAGTAAATTAATATTAAGTGAAATTGAAAAAGATAAAAATATTGCAATTGCATCTGAAAATATTGATGTTAGTTTGAAGAAATAATATTAAAATTTTAAAAGCGGTAAAAACTATGAGATTATTTGACAGGAAATTTCGAAAAAACGTTCATAGATACGTATTTCAGTGCGTCCTTGCAACTCTGACAATCCTTGCAATTCTTTTTTTCTTAGATGTGTTAACAGAAACAGCAATTATTGCTGCACTTGGCGCTAGTGCTTTCGTTGTTTTTGCAATACCTACTTCTTATTCATCTGACCCAAGGCGCCTTATAGGTGGATATGTTGTGGGGATAATAATTGGAATTATTTGTTTTTATATTTCTATTAATTTTCCGACCAGTAATTTTTTTAATAACACTGAAATGTCATTGATTGTTTTTGGAGCAGTAGCTGTAGGTTTATCAATATTTATTATGGCTGTTACAAACACTGAGCACCCACCAGCAGCAGGAATAGCATTAGGTCTTGTTATAAATAAATGGGGTTGGATGACAATTGTTTTTATTTTATGTGCAATTATTTGGCTTGCAGTTGTTAGAAAAGTATTAAAACCCCATCTTATGGATTTAATATCTCCGCCTGAGAAAGAGCAAAATTGATTAAGACATAATTGAATTAGTTAAAAACTCGTTTTACAACAAAGATTTTTTATGCAACCAATCCAAATCGCTGATATACAACTCTCTAATATCATTTAATTCAAATTTCAACATAGCGAGACGTTCTAGGCCAAGACCCCACGCTAATACAGGATTCTTTATACCAATGGGCTCTGTTACTTCTGGTCTAAATACACCACTTCCCCCCAACTCCATCCATTCGTTATTCCAAAAAACTTCAACTTCCATACTTGGTTCCGTATAGGGAAAGTATGCCGGTCTGAAACGAATTTTTTCAAATCCAATTCTACGATAAAATTCTTTCAGTACGCCTATTAGTTGTTTAAAATTTGTGCCTTCTTCGTGAATAATGCCTTCAATCTGATAAAATTCAGGTAAGTGAGTGGTATCTATACTCTCCTTTCTAAACACACGTCCAATGGAAAAAATCTTACATGGGGGCTTAGGGTTGTTGTATAGATAACGAATGGTATTAACGGTGGTATGGGTTCTCAGTAGCGCCCGCTCTCCTTCAGCTTTAGAGAATTTATAGCCCCACCCAATAGAAGATGTGTTACCGCCATCTTCATGTACTTTTGCTATCTTTTCAACTAGGTCTTTTTCTTCTATCTTAATTTTAGATGGACTCTTACAGTATAAAGTATCTTGCATCTCCCGTGCAGGGTGATCCTGAGGAATGAACAGCATATCCATATTCCAAAAGCTAGATTCCACAAAGTTGCCTTGAATCTCTTCAAATCCCATCTCTAAAAATATCTGTCTGATTTTTCTTATCAAGTCAACTAAAGGATGAGCTTTCCCGCCATATATGGCTGGTGCAAATGCATGAATGTCATACGGTCTGATGGCTTTGTTTTTCCATCCTTTATTTTTAATTATACTCGACGTTATTTGGGAGATTTCATCTGTGAGTTTGATGCCTTGTTGTAGCACCTTTTTTCCATTTTCAGTTAAAACAATGGTGCTAGTAATAATTTCTTTTTCTTTGACGACATTCTTTCTTGATAGCAATGGTTTAATTATATTCTTATCAATCTCTGTATTCGGAGTTTTATCGAGTTGATTGAGTATTTTTTCATCATCACTTTCAGTTTTTACTGCTTTTTTTCCATTATCTGTAATCTCTAAAATTGTATCTGTCGTTTCTTTTTTTATTTCTGCCCATCCTTTTCTTTTCAACCATCCAACAGCAACAGGAATTTCATTTTTTTCCAATGTTTCTGATAACTCCTTTAAAGACGCCTTTCCCTTTTTTTCCGAAATCAATATTAGTGCACGTTTTTCAGGTAATCCTTTTTTCAAAAATTGCCTCCCCTCTTTATCCAAGGAGTATGCTGTATTGATATGTTCTTCAACTGTTACGAGTTTTTTAGATTGTAACCATGAAGAGGCGTTCATTACCTCAACTTCTTGTTGAAAATCACCGTTTTTTAAGATATCCCGAGGTAAAGCTTTTCCGTTTAACTTTTTTAGGGTTAACAGTACCTTTTTCTCGCTTTGCGACAATTCTTTTATTGTCTTGTCAATGTCCATTTGAACCGGAAACCGTTTAGTTATGTATTAAGATATCGATTAATAATGTAAATTATAATATTTATAAAAATAGAGGATTAGTGGCAGTTAATAGAATTATTTTTTAGCCACAACTACAGCTTGTTCTGAACTGCTAGTTTCACTACTAGTTTTGGTTGCACTCTGTTTAGTATCCTGGAGGGTTGTTGGACTCGTTGGAGTAGTTTCTTGTGGTGTACTGCTCTGGCTGTCGCTTTTTTCAGTAGTGGTAATTGATGTTTCTTGAGGTAAATCACTTTGACTGATTTCCTGTGCAGCTGCCTGCTCATTTGAATCAGTTGATGTTGATTGAAGGTCATTACTTAAAGCAGATTGTTCAAATATGCCAATCCAACTAGTTTTAGGTGAGGATTGTGGAGAAATGCGTTCTATGAATGATTTTAGAAGAATGGACGGTGATAATAAGTTTGATGTTTGAATATTATTAATCAGGCTGCTCTTTGCACTACTTTCACCTGAGCCCTGTGCAGACACTTCATTTTCTTCTGGCTCAATTTGCTCGTATTCTATGAAAAAGTGGTCGTCAATATATTCAAGCGCTGCTCCAGCATCGACTAAGCCATATCCATAAATCCAATCATATCCTGAAATTCCAAGATCTTCTGTAGAGTCTTGTAAAATTTGTCTAACCTTGTAGTTACTTAATGCTCCATTATAAGAACGCAATAATGCAGCTACACCTGCAACATATGGACATGCCATACTTGTACCAGATAAATAATCATAGTACGGGCTTTTTCCGTATGTTTTGTTATATAGAAAATCTTCATAACTGGGCAATGTAGAAATAATGTTGTCTCCAGGTGCAACAACGTCAAGATTAGGACCATAGCTACTGAAATAACTAAGGGAGCCATCTTTACTTATTGAACCTACCGAAATCACCAACTCATCGCTTCCAGGATATGTACATATGGGTTTTCCTGAATTTCCTGCAGCTGCAACTAAGACAACCCCTTTATCATTTGCATGATTTATAGCATTGTGTAAAATCCTGACTACTTTGATATAACCATTAAAAATATTTAAAAAGCCTATGCTCATGCTAATTACGTCAGCTCCGTTATCTGCTGCATAAATGATGCCATTTGCTATTTCCCAGGTTTCGGAGTTTCCATCTCCCAAAACTTTAACCGGCATAATCTTACAATTTTGGGTCACCCCTGCAATACCTATATTGTTATCTGTTACTGCGGAGACAATGCCAGCACAATGAGTTCCATGTCCAAAATAATCAATTGGATCATTATTTCCATCTTCAAAATTCCATCCCCTGACATCATCGATAAATCCGTTACAGTCATCATCAATATTATTGCCTTCAATTTCTCGGGGATTTGTCCAAATATTACCTGCGAGATCTGGATGAGTATAATCAATACCGCTGTCGATTATAGCAACTACTACATTTGGATCTCCTTTTTCCGTGTCCCAAGCTTCCAAAATATTTATATCTTTAAGATATTGGTTATTTTTTAGCCCCCATTGTTTTTCAAAATATTCATCATTTGTCTCTTCAAGGTCATTTTGTGAATCTTTTATGGATTGTGTTTTGCCTTGACTTGAAAAATCATCACAAAGATAAACGATATAATTAGGTTCTACAAATTCGATACTAGGCTCTTTTTTATATTCTTCAATAATGGACAGAATATTGCTGCCATCAGGAACTTTTAATTTGTAAATATTGGAAAGGGAAGAATCGAGCGTATCTTCATCAACTTTAAGTTTTTGATAGGAATATACGCCATAATTAGCATTTAGCAAATCTACAGAGTCTATGCTTGTCGTAACCAAAGGTTCTTCATCATAAGTTGTTGTTTCTACCACCAAATCTTCTTTGAATTTAATGATTATTTCATCAGTTGTAAATTCCAATGATTGCTGATATGAATTTCCAAGTAAAAATTGATTCGAGATACTATAATTGGATTGTTTTCCGATTGTAATAATTTGACTTGCATTAACATAAGTAGCGCTTAGCAGAATTGCTGTTACTGTGAGTAAAAATATGAATCTTTTCATTTTCACCTACCTTGCTCCACTAAATAAATATTACTTTCAAAGTTATATTATATAAAAGCTGTCTGCGAAATTGTCATTTTGAAAATTTATAATGATAATTCTAAGTTTATT